>JAMOOS010000193.1 GCA_027065245.1 Desulfuromonadaceae bacterium
ACAGATTCCATGCCGCCCTGGACGATACCGTTGTAACCACTGCCACTGGCATCAGTCACCCCGCCGACCAGAGAACAGGCATCGAAGCGATAATCGGCCAGCGGCCTGGCACAATTACAAGCTCTGGCGCTGCCATCGTAGTTATTGCCGGCCGCTTCGTTAAGACGTATCTGCTCTACCTGTGCTCCGCTGAGGGGCTGAGCATAAACCTTGACCTCGTCCACATTGCCGGTAAAATAATTGTCGTAGTGCTGAGACGAAGCCACAGTAAACGGGCTGCCAGCGGCGTTATCAAGCTGGCCACCGCCATTCCATGCGGAGCTGCTGTTTTCCACTCCGTCTATATTCACCCTGACGACACCATTGTCGTAGGTAACGGCAACAAAGTGCCACGCACCAACGGTTATACCGCCACCGATATCAGCCTGGGTATCTTTTCCAACTGTGTCGATATATACATGCAGTTTTCCATCCTGCGTAATTCCCAGTTCCAGATTGTCGTTAAAAGGATCAGACGCTTTGGCAATAAAAGTGTTCCTGGTGCCGTGGTTGGTTGCGGCGCTGCCGAGCAAATGCGGCTTTATCCATGCGGTAACGGTAAACGCACTACTGCCGGTGCCAAAAACATTGTTGAGAATATCGCCGCCGTCAACATAGTCATGACCTGAAAAACTTCCCACATCACATATCCCGCCACCGACATCACCGCTGGGCGCAGTACTGGCGCCATTGACCGCCACCCCGTTCAAACCGGAAACATGATCCACCACCTCGCCAGCGCTGCCGTTCCAAAAACATTCGTCAAAGCGGTATTCCAGCACAGGAGCAACGCCGCCGGAGCAGGCACCGCCGAAATCGGCATTATCAACGGCATTCTGATCGAATTGCAGTGTTGTCCCGCCATTAACCTGAACATTTGCCGCCGTAATTGCACCAACAATGGTGCCGCTAGCCATAGTCGCGTCGCCGGAGACATAAAACAAAGCATTGCGGGTACGCGCAGTACCACCACTTGACAGGTCGCCATCAACAAAGAACAGCATATGTTCAGCGCTGCCACCACTATTGACCTCACCCATAAGGTCGAGGTCAGTATCGATATGGATCCGCGCCGTGCCACTACCACTGAACTCCAATTTACCGCCGTCGCTAAGCGATGCACCGGTGTAATAGTAATCTCCTGCGGTAAACACTTTGGTCTCGTTCCAACCAACGGTAAGAATTCCGTCCCGACCATCGTTAGCTGGCAATGACATCGGTTCAGCGTGACCAGCAGCTACACACGCCCCACCATCGCAGTTACCGCTAACGGACAAATTGCCACCATCCACCGCCAGATGACCGCCACTGGTATTGAGCACCGAACCATGCACAGTCACAACGCCAGTAGCACTAACCACATTGGCTGGCGTCGGAAAAACATCAGCACACGGCACCGCACACGCCAATATCGGCGACAACAGCATTCCTGCACCAACCAGCAAAGCGATAATATTACGCGGCAGACTAATCATGGATCGTCACCTCCAATGTGCGGGAAACGCAATCGGGGCTGGAAAGCGTGAGTCCCTGTGATTTTGCTTCAGATTTTATATTGTAAATTTTTATGCCTCCTCCGCAGAATCTGTGGTTAGCAGGCTATAAAAAATAGAGCATTGTCCTTCCAAGATGGGTAAGATGGTTTGTCCAAAAACTATCACCCCCATACCCGAGAAGGACAATGCTGATAAAGACTTTACTGAACAAGACTGAACGATTCAAGTCATTCGTTTACGTTTCCGTGTGTTTTATGTTGATCGCCGATATGGAAGCACTGGTTGTTGATATCGAACCACGGCGTAACAGCAGGCCACTTTGCCCCGAGTGCGGTAAGCGCTGCACTGTTTACGACCGACAGCCGCAGCGGTTGTATGAGTATCT
>JAMOOS010000194.1 GCA_027065245.1 Desulfuromonadaceae bacterium
CAGCACTGGCGGTAGTCGTCAGCGCCGACAGCCAGCGCAGTGATGTATGGATTGAGGATTGCTCCATAGCGGCCATCTGCCTGCAACTGGCGGCGGTTGAACTGGGGCTGGGCAGTTGCTGGGCGCAGATTAGACGGCGGGAAAACAGCACCGGCATCAGCGCCGGTGCCTACATAGCCAATATACTCGATCTGCCGGAAAACCAGGAGGTAGTATGTGTTATCGGCATTGGCTACCCTGCTGAGGACAAGCCGCCCCACAGTCGCGATGACCTGCCGTGGGAGCATATCGTTGAGCGATAGCTGGTATATAGCTGAAAAGAAGTGGCACAAAAAAAGGCACCCGCAAGGGGTGCCTTTTTTATCGAACTATTCCTGCGCCAGAATTACTTGGCAGCCAGTTCCATTACCTGAGCGGTAAACGGGTTGGCGAACAGGATGATCATGGCTACAACGAATACGTAGATAGCCAAAGACTCGATCATAGCCAGACCGATCATCATAGTAGTCATGATTTTACCGCTGGCGTTGGGGTTGCGGGCAACACCTTCAACTGCGGATTTAATAGCCAGACCCTGACCAATACCAGTACCGAAAGAACCGAGACCCATGCCGATACCGGCAGCCAGCATACACCATGCAAAAAACGTCATTGTACTTCTCCTCTACACAAAAAGTTATCTGTTTTTCCTATACAGTATAGGACCTATCCACAACGCCTGCGGCGTAATGGTACGAATTAATGCGCCTCTTCCAGCGCACCGGCGATATAGATCATCGCCAGCAAGGTAAATACAAACGCCTGGATAAACGCCACCAGAACCCCCATCAGCATCATGGGAATGGGCAGCACCAGCGGTACCAGAGCGATGAAAATCATCAGGACGATTTCGTGACCGTACATGTTGCCGAAAAGACGCAGCGACAACGACAACGGGCGCGCCAGATGACCGATTATCTCAATAACAAAAATCAGCGGCGCCAAAGCCAGCACCGGCCCCATAAAATGCTTGAGATAGCCGATACCATGCTCTTTAAGACCGACGATATGAGTCATGGCAAACACCGTAAGCGCCATGGCAGCGTTGGTGTTGAGGTTGGCCGTGGGCGGATAGAAGCCGGGAATCAAACCGATGAGGTTGGATACCAGGATAAACAGCGCCAGGGTGGCGATAAGCGGGAAATACGCCTTCCCCTTAGGCCCCATGGTCTCCTCAACCAGATTCTCAATGCCGCCAATGAGGCTCTCCATAACACTCTGCAGATTGCCGGGTACCATCTTGATGCCGCGGGACACCACCAGTGCCAGCACGATGAGCATCAGCATCACCAGCCAGGTGTAGGTTACATGCTCGCCAAGATGGGTGTGCAGGTGCTCCTCAACCCATTTCAAGATTAAAAAAGGATGTGTCATTTAGCTCCGTGCCTCCTTACAAAATAACGCGCCCCAGTGTGGTCAGCAGTATATTGACGACCACCACCGAAAGCCCTATAACCAAACCGAGTGGATTTACTTTTATTACTGCCACCAGCAGCACCAGCATTACCACCAGCGCTCCCAGCCGCATTATATAGCTGCGCTGAAAACGGTTCACCGCCGGTTGCCCCGGCATGGACAGCGCCCTGCACAGCGACGCATACAGCCACTGATAACCGCATACGGCAATAAGCCCGCCGCAGCCGGCAGCCAGTGCCACGTCTTTGCCAGCAAGCAGATAACTTGCGCTCACCATCACCAGCAGAATTACCCAGTTGCGCCGTGCCAATGTTTTGAGCAGTTGCTCTTCACTATTGTTCACGACCGCCCTGAGACTCCCGTTTCTGCCGTGCCAGCTCGCGGTTGGTCAGTATGAATATATTTCTGAACCCGGAGACGATGCCAAAACCGAGAAACAGCAGCAACAGCCACGGTTCAGTGCCCAGCCAGCGATCCAGGTAGTATCCCATGGCCATGCCGATAAGAATCGACGCCACCATACAGATACCAACACTGGATAAAAACCCCAGCGATTTGTACAGTTCCCGGCGTTCGGCAGCAGTTTGTTTTCGTTGCTCCAAGGCCATGGACTCCATCTCCCCCGCTGGCTGATGTACTCTCTTATAAACGCCGTCTTTTACCATAGTGCTGTAACGGTGTCAATTCCAATCCCAAGCTATCTGGCAGGTACACCTGTTTTATCCATGTCATGCCCAAATTTGATACTCGGACTGATCGGCCATATAGTCGTGTATGAAGCGCAATTATTCACGCTAACAGGTCGGGGAGTCGGGCTATGGAACAAACCAAAACGGAAGAATTTACCACTCATTTGCCGCAACCCATGGCAGAAAAAATTGATCGCCTGGCAGCAAGAATCGATCGGCCGCGCAGCTGGGTAATTCATCAGGCGTTGCTGGCCTGGATAGAACTGGAAGAACAACACACCCGCCTGACTGAAGAAGCGCTGGCCGATGTGGATGCCGGTCGGGTTCTGGATCACGAAACTGTTCAGTCATGGGCCGACAGTCTGAACACCGACACTTAAGGATATTTCCCATTGATGAATTTGCGCATATGGCATACACGGGAAAACCGGTAGCCGACATAATCGCCACAACAAAAATACAGCTGGAGATCAATTCGTTCTTTGGCGTTTCTGTGCGCTTCTGCTACACTCGCGGTTATCAGATAGCTTTGAATTGCTTATTTCCCCCGTTTTTCGCAGAAAAATACATGTTTAACAACTCCTTTGCCATAGACCTCAATTCCGCCCTGAAGCGCCGCGACGAGGGAGCGCTGTTTGTCGATGTACGCAGCCCGGCGGAGTTTGCCGACGGCACCATTCCCGGTGCCAGCAATGTGCCGGTGCTGAACGATGAAGAGCGCGCCCTCATCGGCCAGTTATATAAAGAGGAAGGTTCCAACAGCGCCAGAATGCGCGGCATGGAGATTGTCTCACCTAAAATTCCGCAGATGATCAAGCGAATCGCCGCGCTGCGTGGCGAATCACGCCGCCCGCTGGTCGTATTCTGCTGGCGTGGCGGCCTGCGCAGCCGGGCGGTTGCATCGTTTCTGCAGTTGTGCGGTTTGCCTGCTTTTCAGCTCAGTGGTGGGCACAAGGCGTTTCGCCGCCATGTGGTCGATTATTTTGAGCACGGCAGCTGGGGGCGGATGCTGGTGTTGCGCGGCCTGACCGGCGTGGGCAAGACGCGCATTCTGCAGCAGATGCAACGGGCACAGTACCCGGTTATCGACCTTGAAGCTATCGCCAACCACCGCGGCAGCGCTTTCGGTGGCGTCGGGTTGGGACAGCAGCCGACACAGAAAAATTTTGAGGCTCTGCTGTGGGATCAGCTGCGTCATATCAGCCCACAGCAGTGGGCTCTAACCGAGGGAGAAAGCCGCCATATTGGCCGCTTGCTGCTGCCGTTGCGTTTTTTTCAGAGTTTGCAGCAGGAAACCACCATCTGGGTTAATGCCGCGCTGGAAAAGCGCATCGACATTATCCTGGAAGACTATCAGGTAGAGGATCTGCCGGAGGAGGTGTTTGTCCAGCCCATCCACTCGTTGCAGCGTCGCCTGGGTACCACCGAAGTGGAAAACATGCTTGATCTGCTGCATAAAAAAAACTGGCATCAGCTGGTAACGGAACTGATGCTCAAATACTACGATCCCCTCTACCGCCACACCAAACCGGACAACCGGATCGAAATTGATGTCGACCCGTTTCAGCGCGAATTTCCACAACTGCTGCAAGCCATCGACACCATCCTCAAGGCGCACCAATCCACGGGAGCAGTGGTATGAGCGACGACAGCGCCAGTCGTTTCAACCCCCTGTGCGCCCGCTGCGCGCGCAACTGCCGCCAGAGCGCGGCGGTAAAGCTGGTGGAGTGCCCGCGTTTTGTCCCCTACCCGTTTAAACTGCGGCCGCAGCCGAAAAAACAGCTGGAACTGTTCAAGTAGCCAGCCGGGCAAGAAAATCCACCACATGCGCAGTAAATTTTTCCGGCTCCACCAGGAAGGAATCGTGACCGTAGTCTGACTGTATCAGGTGGTATTGTACCGGCTTGCCCAGTTGCCGCAGAACCGCAACGACATCTTCAGTCTGTTTGGGCGGATACAGCCAGTCGGAAGAGAAGGCAAACCACAGCGAAGGACAGCTCACCGGCGATAGCGCTTCGGCCATGCCGGCGCTGCCCCAGGCTACATCATACAAGTCGAGAGCCTTGGCCAGATACAAAAACGAGTTGCAGTCAAAGCGGGCGGGAAAGCTGTTGCCGTTATACTCCAGATAGCGCTCCACCTCGAACTGGCCGAAGAAATCAAACAGACCGTCGCGGGCAGCAAAGCGGCGACCGAACTTCAGCTCCATGGAAGCCTCGGATAAAAAGGAGATATGCCCCACCGCCCGCGCCAAGGCAAAGCCGTTGCTGGGCGGGTGTTCCGGCTTGTAGTTGCCCTTTTTCCACAGCGGATCGTTGTAGATGGCCTGGCGCGCCAGAGCGTTGAGGGCGATGGCCATGGGCGAGGTGCGGCCGGTACCGGCAATGGGAATAATGGAGCGGACCATTTCGGGATACAGCAGCGCCCATTCCAGCGCCTGCATGGCCCCCATGCTGCCTCCAATAACACTGACCAGGGTGTCAATCTCAAGATGCTCGAGCAACATCTTCTGCGCCCGCACCATATCGCGCACCATCACCACCGGAAAACTCAGCCGATATGGCCGCCCCGTAGCTGGATTGATGCTGGTGGGACCGGTGGAACCTTTACACGAGCCGATGACGTTGGAGCAGATAATGTGATAGCGGTCGGTATCGAGCACCTTGCCCGGCCCGATAAGGTTATCCCACCAGCCGGGTTTTCGGTCATCAGCACTGTGACGACCGGCGGCATGGGCGTCGCCAGTCCAGGCGTGGGTAACCAGAATGGTGTTATCGCGCCCTTCGTTAAGGCGGCCATAACGCTCAAAGGCGATGGTGATCGGCCCGAGACGGCGGCCACTCTCCAGGCGCAGCTCTCTGTCAATGGTTACAGATTCAGTTGTTACGATTCCCACGCTGTCAGGCACCGGCCACTCTCTTTGTTGGCGGAATGTATCCGCGCCAAGTAAAAAGACCCTGCTCATTCGGGTGAGCAGGGTCTTGTGGATACAGTGAAGTCACAAATATCGTAAGACGCCGTCTCATCTCTCCCCCGCAGCCGGGGGGTGGAATTAGCACCTGCCATCTTCGCCATGAAGACCGGTTGCTGTGGTTTCATCGGGCCTGTCCCTCCACCACTCTGGATAACACGTTGTCGTTGCAATCTCAATCTAGTGTATAGCCGCGCCGTTGTCAATCACCTAACCGCAACCATCTTTCTATCTGACCTTCCACGCTGTCCCTTCTACACTGTCGAGCAGCAGGATACCGCGTTCGGCCAGCTCGTCGCGGATGGCGTCGGAACGGGCAAAATCTTTGTCGCGCCGCGCTTGCAGTCGCTGGGCTATTTTGGCGTTTATCTCCTCCTCGCTGATACCGAGATCGGCCAGGGCGGCCAGATTCTGACGGCGCAGCCACTGCTGCGGCTCGCTGCCGAACAGCCCCAACACTTCGCCCAACTTCAGCAGCGTGTTATATAGCGCCGCAATCTGAGCGATAACCTGGGGTTTTTTGCGCAATTTTTTGGTTGCCAGCAGGCGGTTCAGGTTGCGTACCGCGTCAAACAGGTGGGCAATGGCCTGGGCGGTGTTAAAATCGTCATCCATGGCGGCACGGAATTTATCTTCCAGTTCGCGACCGTCGGTCACATCTGCATCAGCTGGCGGCGGACATTGCTCCATCAGCTGGCTGGCCGCCAGCAACCCTTCGTAGAAGCGGGTCAGCCCCAGGCGGGCTTCCTTGAGGTTCTGATCGGAAAAGTCGATGGGCGAGCGATAGTGAGCGCTGAGAATGAAGAAACGAAGTATTTCGGCATCGTAATTGTTCAAGATGTCGCGGATGGTAAAGAAATTACCCAGCGACTTGCTCATCTTCTCCTTGTTTACATTGACAAAGCCGTTGTGCAGCCAGTATTTGACAAACGGCTTGCCGGTGGCCGCCTCGCTCTGGGCGATCTCGTTCTCGTGATGGGGAAAAATCAGATCCTTGCCGCCGCCGTGGATATCGAACGATTCTCCCAGATACTCCATCCCCATGGCGGAACATTCGATATGCCAGCCGGGACGACCATCTCCCCATGGCGACGGCCAGAATGGCTCCCCCGGCTTAGCCGCTTTCCACAGGGCAAAGTCCATGGGATGACGCTTTTTCTCCCCCGGCGCAATGCGCGCTCCGGCCTGCATCTCTTCTAGGTTGCGCTTGCTCAACTTGAGATAGTCGGCAAAACTATCGACGGCAAAGTAGACATCGCCACCGCTGGCATAGGCCTTACCGTTATCGATAAGGCGCTGTACCAGGGCGATAATGTGCTCTATATGTTCCGTGGCTTTGGGCTGCACCGTGGGTAATCGCAGCCCTAAAGCGGCCATATCTTCGTCAAAAGCGCGGATAAACTCCTCCGCCAGCTCGCCACTGGTGATGCCGCGCTCGTTGGCGCGCTGGATGATTTTATCGTCCACGTCGGTGTAGTTACGCACATAGGTAACCGTGTATCCGCTGTAGGCAAGGTAGCGGTAGATAATGTCAAAGACGATATTGGCGCGGGCATGGCCGATGTGGCAGTAATCGTAAACGGTTACACCGCATACATACATCCCCACCTTGCCGGGCTGCAGCGGTTTGAACTCCTCTTTATTGCCGCTTAAGGTGTTGTAAACTCTCAACGTCATGACTTTTTGCTCTCCTGCTGGGTCTTTTGCCAGGAATCACGCAGTGTTACCGTACGGTTGAACACCGGCGCCGTGGCACTGGTGGTGCTGTCGGCACAGAAATAACCGAGGCGCTCAAACTGGTAGGCAACACCGGGCTGCGCCTGTGTCAGCGCCTGCTCCACCATGGCGGTGGCTATTATCTGTAACGATTCAGGGTTGAGATCGTCGCGGTAATCGCCAGCGCCGCCGGGGTTTTCGCTGACAAACAGGCGGTCGTACAAGCGCACCCTGGCCGGCACGGCGTGGGCGCAGCTTACCCAATGGACAATCCCTTTTACTTTGCGCCCCTGCGGCGGTTTTCCCAGCGTGTCAGGATCGTGGCTGCAACGCAGCTCGATGATATTGCCGTGGGCATCACGCACTACCTCGTCACATTTTACCGTGTAGCCGTAGCGCAGGCGCACTTCCCGTCCCGGTGCCAGGCGAAAATACTTTTTCGGCGGATCTTCCATAAAATCGTCGCGCTCAATAAAAAATTCGCGCCCGAAGGGGATCTGCCGCCGCCCCATTTCCTCCCGCTGGGGATGAACCGGGATATCTATCATCTCCACTTTGTCCGCCGGGTAGTCAGTCAACACCACCTTGAGGGGATTGAGCACGCACATGGCACGCGGCGCACTGGCGTTCAGCTCTTCGCGCACACAATCTTCAAGCACCGAGTAATCGATCCAGCTGGCACTTTTACCCACGCCGATACGCTCGCAGAAACGGCGGATGGCCGCCGCCGGGTAGCCGCGCCGCCGCATCCCCACCAGGGTGGGCAGCCGGGGATCGTCCCAGCCATCCACGTGGTGTTCGCCAACCAGCTGCTGCAGCTTGCGTTTACTCATAACGGTGTAACCGAGGTTGAGGCGGGCAAACTCGTATTGGCGCGGGGCAAAAATCCCCAACTGGGCGATAAACCAATCGTATAACGGGCGATGGTCGGCAAATTCCAACGTGCAGATAGAGTGGGTTATCCCTTCGATGGAATCGGACTGGCCGTGGGCAAAATCGTACATGGGATAGATGCACCATTTGTCGCCGCAGCGATGATGACGGCTGTGCAGAATGCGATACATTACCGGATCGCGCAGGTTGATATTGGGCGAAGCCATATCTATTTTGGCACGCAGCACCTTGGCGCCATCGGCAAATTCGCCGTTACGCATGCGGATAAATAGGTTGCGGTTCTCCTCTATGCTGCGCTGGCGGTAGGGGCTGTCGACTCCCGGCTCGGTGAGGGTGCCGCGCATGGCACGAATCTCGTCGCCACTGGAATCGTCGACATAGGCCTTGCCGGCGTCGATGAGCTGCAGCGCCCACTGGTACAACTGCTCAAAATAATCGGAGGCAAAAAATTCGTTCTCTCCCCAATCAAAACCGAGCCAGCGCACGTCGGCGCGGATGGCATCGATATACTCGTCATCTTCCTTGACCGGATTGGTGTCGTCAAAGCGCAGGTGGCAGGTGCCGTTAAACTGCTGCGCTATGCCAAAATTGAGACAGATGGCTTTGGCGTGGCCGATATGCAGATAGCCGTTGGGCTCCGGCGGAAAACGGGTAACCACTTTGCCGCCGTTTTTTCCGGCGGCGACATCGGCACTGACAATGGCACGGATAAAATCCTGCGGAGTTGTTTCGCTGCTCATGGCTTGAATGGAGTAACCTTTCCTGTTTATATTTCACCACCACCGGCGCGCATCAGCACCACGGCGTGGGCGGCGATACCCTCCTCACGACCGCTGAAACCGAGTTTTTCGGTGGTAGTGGCTTTGATATTGATTTGCGCCGCGTCAATGTGGCACGTTGCGGCAATATTGTCCACCATCTGTGCCAGATACGGCGCCAGTTTCGGCTGCTGGGCCACGATGGTGGTATCGATATTGCCGATCAGCCATCCGCGCTCGCTGGCGATGGCCACCACCCGCTCAAGCAGAATCAGACTGCTGATCCCGGCAAATTGCGCATCGTTATCGGGAAAATGGCGACCGATATCCCCCGCCGCCACCGCGCCGAGAATGGCGTCGCAGATGGCGTGTACCAGCACATCGGCATCGGAATGGCCGATCAGCCCCTGAGGATGGTCAATGGTGACACCGCCCAGAACAAGTTTGCGCCCGCCGCCGAGGCGGTGGACATCATAACCGTGGCCGATACGCATCGAAAGTATTCCTGCTATGAATAACGGTTTCGGCAATGAGCAGATCTTCAGGGGTGGTAATCTTGATATTGCTATAGCTGCCTTCCACCACCATTACCTCCTGTCCCAGCCGCTCCAGCAGCGCGGCATCGTCACTGGCACAAAATCCGTCGCGGCGCGCCTGCTCATGGGCATGCATAATCAGATCGTAGCGGAACACCTGCGGGGTCTGTGCTGCCCACAAGGTATGGCGCGGCGGCGTAGCCACCACCCGACCGGCTTCAACCTGTTTTACGGTATCTTTTACCGGCACCGCTACAATGGCGGCATCGTAAAAACCCGCCGCCCGAACCACATCATCGAAACTGATAGTATCGTACAGCGGGCGCACGCCGTCGTGAATTACCACCAGATCATCGGCACCACAGCCACAGCGCAGCAGACCGTTGTACACCGACTCCTGACGCTCGGCACCACCGGCAATCACATCTGCCACACAGACAAAACCGTATTTGTCGACAATATCACGGCGGCAAAACTCCACCTGATCAGCGGCACAGATCACCCAGATATCAGCCACCAGGGGATGATTGTCAAACAACGCCAGGGTATGGGCCAAAATGGGTTTGCCATCCAGATCCAGGTACTGCTTGCTTACATCACCGCCCATGCGCCGTCCCAGCCCGGCCGCCGGTATAAGTACTGTTACTGCCATATAACTCCCGTTTTACCCGCAATATCAGCTTGCGTACTTAAAAAAAGACCGAGTTTTTTACAAACCCGGTCCCGGCTTTTCCGCGTTGCTGTATGTACGCCAGCAGATGGCTAGGAAAGTACCTGCGCCAGTCGTGTATCCACCTGTTCCTCGTCAACACCCTCGGCACATGCCACCTCTTTGACAACCAGACGGCGCGCCAGTTCCAGCACTTTTTTTTCGCCGTAGGATAACTCTTTGTCGGCTTTTATTCGATACAGTTCACGCAGCACACCGGCCACCTCAAGCAAATCTCCAGATTTGATTTTTTCACTGTAATCGCGCTGACGCCGACTCCACGAGGTTACACTCGGCGGCGCCGTGTCGTCATCACGCAGCAGCGCGTACACCCGATCGACATGCTCCTTGTCGATTAGAGTGCGTAAACCAACATGTTCGGCATTAGCGGTGGGCACCATAATCGTCATGTCGCTGTCGCAGATACGCAGCACATAAAAATCACTGCGCTGACCGGCAAACTCTTTTGTTTCTATGGCTT
>JAMOOS010000195.1 GCA_027065245.1 Desulfuromonadaceae bacterium
GGGCAACAAAGAACAGCGTCTCCTTCACCACGGTGTTGATATCGAGATAATCGCGCTGGGGCGAACCGGGGCGACCGAAATTGAGCAGATCGGTAGCGGTTTTATTAAGACGGTCAATCTGCGCCAAGACATCCTGCACCACCTGATGGCGCGGGTCGTCGGGGGAAAAATCGTCGGCCAGCACGTTGATGGCACCACTCATACCAGCGAGGGGATTTTTAATCTCGTGAGCCATGCCGGTGGCCATCTCGCCGATGGAAGCCAGGCGATCAGCGCGTTCCATCTGTTTGAAGTGCAACTCCTGCAACTCTTTTCTGGCCAGCGCCAGATTCTCCACCATGGAGTTGAAGCGCTGCATCATATAGGCAATCTCGTCATTGTGCTTCGGCTGCAGGCGCACAGTCAGATCGCCATCCTCCACCTCAGCCATCCGCCTGGCAATAAGCTGAATGGGCGCACATACCTGACGCATAAGGATGAGCGCAATACCGGCCGACAGCGCCAATATGATAAAAATCATCGACAACAAAAAACAACGCGACGAGATTTCCAGCTTCTGCATGGTTTCGCGCATGGAGTAAGTTATGCACAGCACACCGAGAACCTGCTTCTGCTTGCCGTGGCACTCCTGGCACAGCGGCCGGGTACGGATAGGGCGCATCACACTCAGCACCTCTTCGCCGTTTTCCTTCAGCAGACCGGCATCTTCGCCGTTGCTATACAGAGACAGGGTATGCGGAGAAACGCTGTGATTAATCTCTGCAGAGATGGATGAATTTACCACCCGGCCATCACGCGGATCAAAGATACGGATTCCCAGCAGGCTGGGATTGTGGGCGATAAACTTCAGCGCTTTATGCAACCGTTGCGGATCGCCAGTACATTTGGAGTTAAAAATAACGCTCTCGATGGTGGACATGAGAATTTTGGCGCCATTGGTAGTCATGGCGATCATATTCTCATGGTCGCGCTTGAAGTGAAAGGCGGTGAACATGCCGATGCCGACAGTGAGCAACACCACGTTCATGGCAACAACGCGAAAAACAAGACTCTTTCTAAACACCGCTGACACCTGTAATGGTTTAGGGATTTGAACGTCCGGCACTGAGATAGCTGAACACCAACTGCGCCAGTCCAGCGGCAGCGCTGTCACGCCGTGGCTCATCCGTCCTGGCAGTATCGCGCTGTTTTACCACTGCGGCCGCCGCTGATTTTGTCGGCTGCGGCTGCGGCGCCGCCAGGGTTTCTTCAACCGTATTGCCGCAACTGCACAGGCGCGCTATCTGCTCATCAAAATTACCACTTTTGAGATCACGCAGCATCTGCTTGTGCTGCTCCTTCATCAGGGTTTCTACCCGAACAGCCAGATCGGCTGCACCGACAATCTCACTGTACGAAGTGGTCTGGCGCGCCAGGATAACCCCGCCGTGGTACAAAAGCGAGGTGATCTGCGCCTTTTTGACGCCACTGTCCTCGGTCTGGATATGAAACATCTGTTCCTTGTAGCAGAAGTTGTGATTAAAGCCACCGACCATCGTCAACCTCCCGTCAACCGTTGCGTCCAGCCAGCAGCGCCTTGATTTTGCTCACCGCCTCCAGGGCGTCCTCTGCGTACAAATCGGCGCCGATCTCGTCGGCATACTCCTGTGACACCACCGCTCCGCCCACCATGGTAAACACCTTAACCCCGGCCTGGCGCAAAGCGTCAACAGTAATCTGCATCTGTTGCAAAGTTGTGGTCATCAGCGCCGACAGGCCGACGGCATCCACCTTCTCTTCCAGCGCCCGCGCCACAATGGTGGCGGCGGAGACATTCTTGCCTAGATCGATCACCTCAAAGCCGTGATTTTCCAGCAGGGTACAGACGATATTTTTGCCGATGTCGTGGATATCACCCTCCACCGTAGCCATCATGATCCGGCCCAGACTCTCGCTCTGATGTCCCTGCATCTCCTGCTTGAGTCGGGCGAAGGCGGTCTTCATGGTTTCGGCGCTAAGCAGCACCTGGGGCAGAAAAACGCGGTTGTCGCCAAAACGCTTGCCCACCTCCTCCAATCCGGCCAGCAACCCTTCGTTGCTGATCTGCAGCACATCAAGCCCTGCGGCCAGGGCCTGTTCCACCAGCGCCACCACACCGTCCTTATCGCCATCGATGATCGCTTTGGCCAGGCGCGAACGGATGGAATCGTCACTGAAATCGGCGCCGCTGGCGCTGGCGGCGCTGGCGGTGGCACCGGTTTCCACACTGAATACCTGCCCGGCATAGTGACTGATATAACTTTCGGCGCGCTCATCCTTGCCGGTAAGCACCATGGCGCTGTGAAATGCCCCCATCATAATCGATTCTTTGGGATTGATGATGGCGACACTCAAGCCGGCCTCTAAAGCGATGGAGAAAAACATTGCCGATAACAGCGGCCGGTTGGGCAGGCCGAAAGAGATATTGCTCACCCCCAGCACCGTGGCAATGCCCCGCCCCGTAAGTTCGCGAATGGCATGCAGCGTTTCCTGTGCCTGCGCCTGCTCAGCGGACACGGTAAGAGCCAGGCAGTCGATGACGATGTCACAGCGGGGAATCCCCATGGCAGTGGCCCGCTCGATAATCCGTTCGGCGATAGCTACCCGACCGGCGGCGCTGTTGGGAATCCCCTTCTCATCCAGCGCCAGGCCGATGAGCGCCGCGCCGTATTTATATGCCAGAGGCAATATGGCGTTGAGACTTTTCTCCTCGCCGTTGACAGAGTTGATCAACACCTTGCCGTCGGCGGCCTTCAGGCCGCGCTCCAGCGCGGCGGGGTCGGAAGAATCGAGCACCAGCGGCGTGGTGCACACCCCGTTGATGGCAAACACCGCCCGTTCCAGCGCCAGCGGCTCATCCACGCCGGGCGCGCCGCAATTGACATCCAGCAAAGTGGCACCGGCCTCGCTCTGCTGCTGTGCTTCGCGGCGGATATAGGCGGTTTTCCCCTCACGCAGCTCGGCACTGTATTTCTTTTTGCCGGTGGGATTGATCCGCTCACCGATGATGGCGCACGGCTGCTCCACCCCCACGGCGGTAACCTGGGTGCGGCTGGCCAGGTAACAGCGCCGCGACGGCGGATTCCAGCTGTGATCAAGCCGGTCCAGTCCGGCACGCATGGCGCGGATATGCGCCGGCGTGGTACCGCAGCAGCCGCCGATAACCCGCACACCCAGCTCAATGAGGCGCTGATGATGCTCCACCATCTCCTGCGGGCTGGCGGGAAAAGTAGTTATACCGTCGATGAGCACCGGCAGACCGGCGTTGGCCTGCACAATCAGCGGCGCGGCACAGACACTGCGCATCTGTTCCATAACCTCCACCATGCCGTCGATGCCCATGCCGCAGTTGGTGCCGATCACATCGACACGCAACCCTTCCAGAATCACCGCCGCCGCCTGTGGCGGCGTCCCCAGCACAGTGCGCCCCCCTTCGTCAAAGGTCAGCATGGCCATTACCGGCAGATCACACACCTCGCGGCAGGCGATAACCGCCGCTTTGAGTTCACGGATATCAAGGAAGGTCTCACAGGTGAGCAGATCGGCGCCACCGGCCACCAGTCCGCGCACCTGTTCGGCAAATATATCCACCATCTCGTCAAAAGAGGCGTCACCCACCGGCTCGACAAAGCGCCCCGTGGGGCCGATACTGCCAGCGGCAAAATCGTTGACCGGATCGGCCAGAGACTGGCGCGCCAGCTCCATACCGCGGGCGTTAACCTCGTAGACCTTGTCCTCCAGGCCGTAGTGCCCCAATTTACTGCGCGTACCGCCAAAGGTGTTGGAGACGATGATCTGCGCTCCGGCAGCGGCATATTCGCGGTGCACCCCGGCAACAACGTCGGCGGCGTCCAGGTTCATCTGCTCCGGGCAGCCGCCCGCCGCCAGACCGCGCTCCTGCAACATGGTGCCCATGGCACCGTCGAGGATGAGAATCCGCTGCTGTATGGTATCGTTGAATCTGCTCATGCTAGTGTATCTGCTCTCCATTCTGCGGGCTGGCGTCATCAAGAGTCTGCACCTCGCTGTCACGCTGCACCCAGGAAAAATCGGCCATCACCGGTCGGCGCAGGTCAACATGCCCGCGCAAAGTAGCTACCGCCTTGCCCTCAACGGCGATAATCAACTCACGAATATAGGGGTAGTTCGCCGCCAGAGTATCACACAACGCCCGTACCGTAAGCAACTCGCTGCTGCACCCGCCGGGATGATAATCTATCAGGGCACGGTTAAAATCGAGCCGCGCGGTGTTGCCCTCTATAAGCACGCCCAGTAACTGTGTCTGCGGCGGCAACACCGGCACATTGCCGTGGCGCGATCCGGCGATAAGTTCGCGCACCAGCAAAGTGATACCGTCTTCATCCCGTTCACACTCACGAACAGCGCGGGTTTCCTGCACCAGATAGGGAGAATCCACGGTACCGAAATACACCACCACATCACGCAATACCTGATTCTTCGGCGGCGGTGGTGGCGCAACCTTGTGGCGTTGCGGCAGATTAAACGGATTACGCACCAGCGCTACTCCGGCGACGAACGCCACCAGCGCCAGGGTCAGCACAATAAAAACAATCCTTTTCATAACACGCCCCCGCTCACAACGCCACCCGCTGCACATCATCGAGTCTGGCGCCAAGAAACGCCTCGCCCACGCGGACAAAGCGCTGCGGCACATCGGTAACATAAAAACGCCACCAACTATGCACTCCCGGGTTGAGCAATCCCGCCCGCTTAAGGGTAGCACGCACACAACGCGCTGTTTCCTGTGCCGAATCTACCATACGCACCGCAGACGGCAACACCATTTTAAGCGTTGGTTTAAGCAGAGGATAATGGGTACAGCCCAGCACCAGCACATCCATGCCGCTGTCGAGCAGTGGCGCCAGATATTCCCGCGCCGCCAGACGCGCCACCTCGTGCTCCGCCCAACCCTCTTCGGCCAGAGGAACAAACAGCGGACAGGCGGCGCAAACCGTCTTAATATGCGGATCGAAGCGCCGTATAGCCTGGGGATAGGCATCGCTGTTGATGGTGCCTTCGGTACCGATAATACCCACCGTGCCGCTGCAACTCAAGCGCAGAGCGGCGCGCGCTCCCGGTTCAATAACGCCGATCACCGGCACATCCAGACGGCGGCTCAGCAACTCCAGCGCCACCGACGAAGCGGTATTACACGCCACAACCACCATCTTCACCTGCTGGCGCAACAGAAAAGCGGCCGCTTCTGTGGCATAACCACTTACCGTTTCGGCACTTTTGGTGCCATACGGCACCCGTGCCGTATCACCTAGATAGATGAGGTTCTCGCCGGGCATCAAGCGATGCAACTCCTGCAACACCGTCAGGCCGCCCACACCGGAATCGAATACCCCTATAGGTTGCTGTACTGTCAAATCCATCCCTTTTTAATTTATTGTCCGCCCCTGACGGGTGAGCGATGATAGGCGCAAACCGCTAATGAGTCAAGGAAATCAGACCATTTCACACTTGTATTTACCGGGCAAAATGGTATTCTGTCGAGATATTTTTTCAACACAAACAATTAGACAATCTACACAATGAGGTACTCCATGAATGAGATGATGGCTACATTCATGAATTGGATTCAGCAATTTGAAACCAGCAAGGTAGTCGCCTACATCCACCAGCTTGATCCTTTGCATAATACCGGATTTCTCGTGGTCGTGGCACTGTTTGTCTTGGTATGTCTATTTATGAAGTGGCGCATCCTGTTAAGTTGTACTATCAGCCTGGCGGCATTGCTCACCCTGGTAACCATAGTAAGCGAACAGGGCACCGACGCGCAAAACTCCGACAGCATGTTCATGTTTATCGGCGGCGGTGCGGTAATTGTATTCTTCCTGCTTTACACAGTATTCATGCGCGGCGAGTAGCAACTCTCCTCCCGGCGCTCAGGACAAAACAGATATGACAAAACGCGATATTATCACTATTGGCATCGGCGTGGCCGTGGTAACGGTACTACTGGCGGCGCCACCGGAAACCACCCCCCACCTGCCCGGCGATTCCACCCACGCCCGTTTCCGCGCCATTGCGCACGAACAGGGCAAAAAGGCCGCCGAAAAATTTTGCAAAAACTGCCACGGCAAAGCAGGCATGGAATTCTCCAAGGACCATCCCGATCCCAACCGCTGCCTGTTCTGCCACAAGCTTACACCGCAATAGCCCGGCTGCACGGCACTCATATCTCCTCTATCAATCGATCCAGCCCGGCGACAAAAGCGCGAATCTCATCGCGCACGCGCCGATAGCAGTCTAGTTTTTCCTCCGGATCATTCAGATTTCCTGCCAGCGCCGGCGGATCGTCAAAGCCGTGATGTATCACCCGCGCCACACCGGCAAACAGCGGACAGCGCTCACGGGCGCTGCCGCACACGGTAATCACCAGATCCATCTCATCCGCTACGGCATCGATCAATTTGGAATGGTGCCAGGAGATATCCACCCCGGCCTCAGCCATCACCTGCACCGCCAACGGATTGAGACCGTGACATTCCACCCCGGCGGAATACGCCTGCAGCCAGTCACCGTGAAGATGGCGCGCCCAGCCTTCGGCCATCTGGCTGCGACAGGAATTGCCGGTACACAAAAACAACACCCGCCGCTTCATCCCGGCAGCCTGGCGTACTTTTTCGCTTCCATCCGCAGAATCCGACACCCTCCTAGCCCTCCAGCCATTGCGTTATGCGCTGCTGCTCATCAGGCCAGTCTGTTCCCAGGCGACAGGCGAGAAACGCCGCCAGCACAGCATCAAACAGTTCCAGCCCCCGTTCCAGCACGAAAGCGCGCTCATAAAAGATCGACACCTGCTCATCCTCGGCGGCAACACTCCTGTCCACCCGCACCGCCGGGCACTTGAATGAACCGAACTGAAACAGCCCCCCTTTGAGGTTCAGCCGCCACTGGTTTTCCTCCTGCTCCAGATGGATTGTTGCCTCAAGCAACTGTTTTTCCTGCCGCAGGGCGGCACACACCTCGGCAAAATTATCCTGCGGGCCGGTAATAGTTACCTTCTGCGCCCCCTCGTTACCACTGCCGGCCAGCAGAAAACGATTATCCAGCCAGGCGGTCACATTGTCACCATCTTGTTGACTGTAAGTGCAGTTGCCAGCGGCGGTACGATACATCAGCCACAGCATAAACTCGCCGCCCAGCCAGGCGCCGTCTTCAATCTGCTGCAGTACCGGCGCTTCGCCGCCGTTATCAAGCTGTGCCCACGCCGCGCGCAACGGCGCGGGCACCAGAGCCCGTGCCCGCTGCAACGGATGCACCAGTAGCAGACGCAGGCCGGGGAAAGTCTTCTGAAACAGGTCACACAACTCATCTATGGCACGCATGCTCACGCTGGCAAACGTCAGGCGGCCACTGTCCAGGTTCCACATCACATCGTACAAAGTAGGTGTGGGCAGGGTGCGCGCCAGCAGGCGCTGACGCACCAGCTCCTTTAGCTCCTCATTCTTCTGCTTCGGCACTCGATTAAAGGTGGGATTAGCGGTGAGAAAACGCTGCTGCTGCGCCGCCAGTTCCCCCTTCAGCAGTGCCGTCGGCAACCGGCGCTGATCGCGACGCAAGGTAAACACCACGTAGTTGTCGCGCCGCCAGCGCTCGTTGTCGGCAAACTCGGCACTGGTAAAATCATCCAGCTCCACCCAGCCCAGCGCCTGTTCTTCGCTCCCGGTTTCGATGGAAACAAACGCCTGCTCCTGCAGACAGGCGCCAATGCGGCTGCCGATTTCGCTGCTGTCATATTCTTCGCCCACCACATCAAACTGGCTGATACTGACGGTATTTGCAAGTATTCCCATAATTGATTAAACTCCGTTCACTTAACCTTAGATATTGAACAAAAAATCGTTTCTAAATCATTATCGGCATGGACTTATAGTGCCAAAGCATCGATAATGAACGTGGTTAGCCGCTGACAATTATTTATTGCGTCCACAATTCGGGCGCTGCCGACAACGCACCACCCATTCAACTTAAAGAGGCATATACACATGATCAGATCAATTGCCACTCACACCGTCACGTTTGTCGCCGCCTGCGTTCTGGCAATTACAGTCGTCGGCTGCACCCCGGCACCGCAGCGCATCACCGAAGCCACTGCCATCACCAAACTAGCCGTCATGCCCCTGATACATGCAGACAACAGCGCCCGCCAGGGCAAGGAAGTTCAGCAGGTACTCGACTGCCAGCTCAGCTCCATGTGCAATTTCGACCAAACTCCGTTAAGCCATGCCGAGCAGGTGATGACGACGCAACTGTCGGAGCACCTGGCCGATTACTTCGGCGATGCCATCATGCCTCAGGCGGTGGTCAACCAGCACTTTGTCACCATGAAACCAGGCAAGGAGGAAACCGCTCGGGAGATGGGTATCCGTCTGGCCAGAGAGTTAGGAGCTGACCACGTTATGATAGGCTTGATATGGCGTTTTCAGCAGCGTAACGGCGATTCCGTGAGCAGCAATTCCCCGGCGTCGGTGGCCTTCAACCTCTATCTGCTTGAGGTTGCCAGCGGCAAACTACTGTGGCAGGGACAGGCGGATCGCACCCAGGAGGCCCTGAGCGACAACCTGTTCAACGCCTCCATGCTATTCCACTACGGCATGAAATGGCTCACCGCCGAGGAGTTATCCGACTACTGTATCCAGAAAGCACTCACCACCCTGCCGACGGCGCTGAGTCAACCAGATTAGCTCAGGCGCGCTGGCGCTGCAACAGTGCCATATCGGCCAGCACCAGCGCTGCCATGGCTTCCACGATGGGTACCGCGCGTGGCACTACACACGGATCGTGCCGTCCTTTGGCGGCCAGGGTTACCGGCTTGCCGTCGTAATCAACCGTCTGCTGCTCTAAACCGATGGTTGCGGTGGGTTTGAAGGCGACTCGGAAGTATATCGGTTCACCGTTGCTGATCCCCCCCTGGACACCACCGCTGTTGTTGGTCGAGGTACCCAGACGCTCCCCTTTCAGGATGAAAGGATCATTGTGAACTGAACCGCGCAGACGCGCCCCGGCAAAGCCGGAACCGATCTCAAAGCCTTTGCTGGCCGGCAGCGACAGCATAGCATGAGCCAATTGCGCCTCCAGGCGGTCGAAAATCGGTTCGCCCCAGCCAGCGGGAACATTGCGGCACACACAACTGATCACCCCGCCGATGGAGTCCTGCGCCTGCCGCGCCGCGACAATTTCGGCGCTCATGGCGGCGGCAGCGGCAGCATCGGGGCAACGCACATCGCTGCCATCCACCGCCGCCCGACTGACGCTATCCATATCCGGCAACGGCGCAGTCACCGTCCCCACCGCACTGACCCAGGCGACAATTTCTACGCCGTAACTCTCCAGCAGAAACTTTTCCGCTATGGCGCCCGCCGCCACGCGGGCTATGGTTTCGCGCGCGCTGGCACGACCACCGCCGCTGGAGGCGTGCGTGGCGTACTTGGCGCGATAGGTATAATCGGCATGGGAAGGACGCGGCACAGTGCTCATGGCAGCGTAATCACCCGGACGCTGATTGGTGTTTTCCACCACCAGGGCAATGGGCGAACCGAGGGTTTTATCAAACTCCACCCCGGAGAGAATGCGCACCTGATCGGCTTCGTTGCGCGCCGTACCCAACTTGTTGGCTCCAGGCCGCCGTCGGTCGAGCTGCACCTGAATATCCGCCGCCGTCAACGCCATGCGCGGCGGCACGCCGTCCACCACCGCCCCCACTGCCGGGCAGTGTGACTCGCCAAACGTTGATACCCTGAACAATGTTCCCAAAGTGCTGGACATGATAGCAACCCCCTCATTGCGCAGACACCGGCCTGGCCGGTGCAAAATCTATTGTGAGCGGCGCAGTATAACAAAATAGCCGCAGTTGCGCACAGCAAAAGTGCGCAATATCAACCCGACACTCCACCTATTTTGCATCTTGCAATCTGACGACAAAAAACATAGTGTACACAGAAAAACTGTGGGTTTTTTGCTAATTAAAAAGGTGAGGCCACAAACAATGCCAATACTGGAATGGAATGATGAGTTTTCTGTGCACAATAATGAATTTGACGACCACCACAAGCGTCTGC
>JAMOOS010000196.1 GCA_027065245.1 Desulfuromonadaceae bacterium
GCATAAAATGATCAAAAGCTGGAAAAACAGTTTATTTGTCCAGGTATACGGTTTGTGCCCGGCGCGTCTGCAGCGCCGCTTTGGTCTGCTGCTGGTTTATATGTTACTGCTGGCGGGAGGGGAAACAGCAGTAGTTGGTTTGATCGCTTTTTATGCTGCTGCGGTGTCCGACCCTCAGGCCACTTTTCAGTTGCCACTGTTGCACAAACTCGGCGCTTACGCTTTGGTGCAACCGCTTCTTGCTTCGCCACGGGCGCTTATCGGTTTGCTTAGTGTGCTGGTTATTGTCGCTGTGCCGACAAAAAATATCTTTCGTGGTTTTGTTGTCTACCGTATTGCCCGTTACAGCGCCGCATTGGAGGCGGCGTTTGGTCAGCAGTTGCTCAGTGGTATTCTGGCTCGAGATTACCGCTGGCATGTCAGTCAGAACAGCGCCGATCTGGTTAGTATCATCAACTGGCGTCATCACTTGGGCCGTGAGTATGTAAGGCCGTATCTGAATCTGGTGTGTGAAATGTGTATGCTGGTGGTGATGCTGGGTGGTTTGTTGCTGGTGCAACCGCAGGTATCGCTGTTGCTGATTGTGGTGCAGGGTGGTGCCGGGGTGCTGGTGTATCGGGTGTTGCGCCGTGGTCTCGATTGTAGTGCCAGTGGTTGCCGTAACTGCGAGATAGCCATCAACCGACATATTACCCGCGCTATCCATGGTGTGAAGGATGTCAAAATAACTGCCACCGCGCCCCGCTTCATCGTCGGTTTTCGTCAGCAGGCGCAGCGTTTTGCCCAGCTGTACGGACGTCAGCAATTCTGGCGCGAATCGCCACTGCTGGCGCTGGAATCGCTGGGGTTTGTCCTTATTGCCGGCGCCATTTTGCTAATGCTGTTTGTGCTTGACTATTCCCCCCTTAAAACCACCGGCACTACCGCTTTGCTGGCGGTGGCGGCCTGGCGTACTCTGCCGGCGTTTAACCGCGTGGTTTCATCCCTTACCGGTATCCGTACGGCGCGGCCCTATGTTCTCTCGCTGTTGGAGACCTTGCAGTTCAACTATGCCAACACCCATGATGATGGAGATATGGATGTGACGCCACTGCCGTTTAGGCGGGAGATAAGCTTTAACAACGTATCTTTTGCTTACGAGTCTGACAGCGCGGTGCTTGACAATATCAGTTTTACCTTGGCTAAGGGGCAATCTCTGGGGATTATGGGGCCGTCCGGCTGCGGTAAAAGCACTCTGGTCGATTTATTGTGTGGTTTGTTGCTGCCCGATAGTGGCACCATAGCGGTGGACGGGCTGGCTCTTACACGTGAAAACGTGGTTGCCTGGCGGCGTAATATCGGCTATGTGCCGCAGTTTCCATATATTTTCGATGGTACTTTGGCGGAGAATGTTGCTTTCGGCGTTGTAAGCGATGCCATCGATACGGAGCTGGTGTTGCAAGTATGCGCCATGGCTGGCATCGATTTTCTGACCCAGCTGCCTGACGGCATCTATAGTGAAATCGGCGAGCGCGGTGTGCGCCTTTCTGGTGGGCAGCGCCAGCGAGTCGCCATCGCCCGCGCTTTGTACCGCAAACCGGAACTGCTGGTATTCGACGAGGCTACCAGTGCCTTGGATGAGGAAAAAGACGCCGAGATTCGCCGTTTACTGTGTCAGCTCAAAGGGGAACAAACTCTGGTGATAATCTCCCACCGTCCCAGTACCGTAGCCGACTGCGATATGATGTTGCAGATGGCCGCTGCGTCAGAAACGGTATAGGGGCTACGTGTTTTTACCATCAAAGGCGCCGATAATCTCTTCCGGCGTGTGATTAAAATCATCCGCCAGGCGAATTTTTCCTTTGAATCGCCCCGGGCGGCGTAGCAGGCGATCGGGCTGGTGTGGCAACA
>JAMOOS010000197.1 GCA_027065245.1 Desulfuromonadaceae bacterium
CAAAACCATCCAATACACTAAAATCACCGAAACAATGCTGCGCCGTGGTGTTATTCAAAAAAAATACGGTCTTGGAACTATTTTTTTAATGACCTCGGCGAGTGGCTTTATGCGGGGGAAATCCATGAGCGGCGTTCGTGTGCAAGATATCGCAGAACCGGAAAGGGCATACGCAACCATCAAAAACCTCATCGGCTGCTGAACAACAGGTTTCGCCACTCAATCCAGCCGGAAGAAATCCTCGGCGCTGGACTGTTTTTCGTCGATGGCGTATTTGGTCGGCGCGGTACCCGGGATAAACATCTCTATGTAGGCAGCGCTGCTGTCTTCCGGTTCCAGCAGACCGGTGGCCGGGTCGATGGGGTGGAACTCCATATCGTCGGGGATGGGAAACGCCTTGGGGGGAATCTGTTTTATCGCCTGCTGCATAAACGCCACCCAGGCCGGTGCCGCCGCTTTGGAGCCGGTTTCGTGCTTGCCGAGATAGCGCTCCTTGTCATAACCCACCCACGATACCGTTACCAACTGCGGGATATAGCCGACAAACCAGGCATCTTTGAGATTATTGGTAGTGCCGGTTTTTCCCGCCACCGGTCGCTTGAGTACTTTGGCGCGCCAGCCGGTGCCGTGCTGCACCACGCTTTCGAGCATATTGGTAATCATGGCGGCGGTTTCCGGCGTAATCACCCGCTGGCGGCGCAGGTGGATAATCTTCTGGTCGGCGGCCAGGGTACCGCTGAAATCGGCGGGATCAACCGATTGCAGCACCCGCCCGTCGCGATCGACAATCTTTTTGATGTAGTTGGCCCGGGTTTTTATACCGCCGCTGGCAAATACCGAGTAGGCTCGCGCCAGTTCAATGGGGGTGACAGCGCTGGAGCCAAGAGCCAGAGTCAGATCGTGGTTAAGTGGCGAGGTAATCCCCAACTTGTGCAGATAGCGAACCGCGTAGCCGATGCCGATCTCTTTGAGCAGCTTTATGGTCACCACGTTGTAGGAGTGGGTGAGGGCGGTGCGCAGCGTTGTCGGGCCGTTGAATTTTTTGCTGTAGTTTTTCGGCTTCCAGATGTGCAATTTGCCATCGACACCGCGTTCGCGGTAGACCACCGGCGTATCGAGAAAGACCGAGGCGGCGGTATAGCCTTTATCCAGCGCGGCAGCGTAGATCAGCGGCTTGATGGCGGAACCGGGCAGACGGCGCGATTGCAGCACGCGGTTGTATTGACTGGTGGCAAAATCGTAGCCGCCCACCATGGCACGCACAAAACCGGTCTGCGGATCCATGGCCAGCAGCGCCCCCTGGGTTTGCGGCTGCTGAAACAGGCTGAGTTCAAGTTTATCACCGTTAACCGCTTCCACCCGCACCTGCAGCACCGAACCGATGCTGAGGACGGTGTTGCCGCCGTCTTCAACCTCGCTGCTGCTGGTGTCAATGATATCGGTCGATGCTATCACTTGAAACGGCCCCGCCCATGCCTCTTTTTTGCGCGACAAAGTAGCGCTGTAAGGGCCAATCTGCACCAGTAGAGCGGTTTTGTTGGCGCCGGTGAGCACCGCCTCGACAATCTGCCCCGCCTTGAGCGGCTTTTTCTGCAGCGCCGCACTCTGCCTGTCGATAAAATCCAGCGCCGCGCGGGCATCAAGGTGACGCAGCGGGCCGCGGTAACCCTGGCGGCGGTCGTGGTTTATCAGGTTCTGGCGTACCGCCGCCTGCGCCTGCTGCTGCATGGCCAGGTTCATGGTGGTATAGACACGCATACCGCCGCTGTACAGGCGTTCCTTGCCGTATTCCCGTTCCAGATAGCGGCGCACCTGCTCGGCAAAATAGCCGGTACCGGCGGCGGAATTGTCGGCACGGGGATGAATTTTCAACTTTTCGGCGTAAGCCG
>JAMOOS010000198.1 GCA_027065245.1 Desulfuromonadaceae bacterium
TCCCCGGTTTACCGCCATCTTTGCTGTAATAAATACGAGGATGGGAAATTATCGCAATGAGTAAAGAGATATTATCCGGCAACGAGGCTATCGCGCGTGGAGCCTTTGAATCCGGGGTGAAGCTGGCGGTGGCCTATCCCGGCACCCCCAGTACCGAAATTGTGGAAAATGCCAGCCGCTACCGCGAGATCGACTCGTCGTGGGCTCCTAACGAAAAAGTGGCGCTGGAAGTGGCCATTGGTGCCTGCCTGGGCGGGGCACGCAGTCTGGTGGCCATGAAGCATGTTGGTGTCAATGTGGCGGCAGATCCGCTGTTTACCATGTCGTATACCGGCGTGCGCGCCGGGCTGGTG
Organism: Desulfuromonadaceae bacterium; assembly: GCA_027065245.1. GTDB lineage: Bacteria > Desulfobacterota > Desulfuromonadia > Desulfuromonadales > Desulfuromonadaceae > Desulfuromonas. The sequence continues at coordinate 354 of JAMOOS010000198.1, forward strand.
CTGGCGGTGGCCGACGATCCGGAGCTGCATTCTTCGCAAAATGAGCAGGACAGCCGTCATTATGCTCGTGCCGCCAAAATGCCCATGTTTGATATCGCCGACAGTCAGGAGGCGCTTGAGTTCACCCGTCTGGCCTACACTCTATCGGAACAGTTTGACACGCCGGTGTTTGTCCGCACTACTACGCGCATTGCCCACTCCAAGTCGATTGTGGAGCCGGGGCAGCCGTGTAGTGACGCGCCGCAGCCGTCGTTAAAGCGTGACGCGGCCAAGTTTGTCATGCTGCCCAGCAATGCCCGCCGCCGCCACGATGTGGTGGAAAAAAACCTGCAACGTCTGGCGCAGTGGGCGTGCAGCCAGCCGTTTAATCGCGTGGAGGATAATGATGGTGATGTCGGCGTGATTACCGCCGGTGTGGCTTATCAGTACGCGCGCGAGGTGCTGCCCGAGGCGGCGGTGCTTAAGCTGGGGCTGGTGTATCCGCTGCCGGTGGAGCTGGTGCGGGATTTTGCCAGGCGCTATAAAACCATCTATGTTATCGAGGAGTTGGAGCCGTTCATCGAGGAGCAGGTGCGCGCCCTGGGTATTGAAGTGGTGGGCAAGGACAAGTTGCCCATCTGTGGTGAGCTGACACCGGGGCGGGTTAAAGCGGCTTTGTGCGATGAGCAGTTTACTCCGGCGCATAACTGCGCCATCGACCTACCCAACCGTCCGCCCAACATGTGCCCTGGCTGTCCTCATCGCGGCGTGTTCTACACCCTTAAAAAACTAAAAGCGTTTGTTACCGGCGATATCGGTTGCTATACTCTGGGCTTCATGCCGCCGTTGTCGGCCATGGACAGCTGCATCTGCATGGGTGCCAGTGTTGGCAACGCCAGCGGTCTTAATCGTGTGTTGCCTGAGCAGGAAAAGCAGCAGGTAGTAGGTGTTATCGGCGATTCCACCTTTTTGCATACCGGCATCAACGGTCTGATGGATATGGTCTATACCAATGCCACCGCTACGCTGGTGATTCTGGACAACCACATAACCGCCATGACTGGACGGCAGGAGAATCCCGGCAGCGGCTTTGATATTCACGGCCAGCCGAGCCGCAAGGTTGATCTGGAGCAGTTGTGCCGCAGCGTTGGCGTCAAACATGTGCGCAACGTCAATCCGTGGGATCTGGCCGAGGTGTATCGGGTAATCAAGGAGGAGATGGAGCGGCCGGAGCCGTCGGTGGTGATCACCCGCGGGCCGTGTATTCTCATCAAGCGCGATGTCGGTCAGCGCAAAACGCCATTGCAGGTTAGCGCCGACAAGTGCAGCGGCTGCCGCGCCTGCCTGAACATCGGCTGCCCGGCCATCGAGTGGCATCCCGAGGCTGGTGAACGCGGCCAGGCGGTGGTGAGCCAGTTGTTGTGTGTCGGTTGCGGTATCTGCGAACAATTATGTAAATTTGACGCCTTCGAGCTGGTGAGCAAAGGGGGGAACAATGAGTAAAGTAACCAATATTCTCCTCGCCGGTGTGGGTGGTCAGGGAATTCTGCTGGCCAGCGAGGTTCTGGCCGAGGTGCTAATGCTGGCCGGCCACGATGTAAAGAAAAACGAGATTCACGGTATGTCACAGCGCGGCGGCAGTGTTACCTCCCATGTACGTTATGGCGAGCAGGTGTTTTCGCCGATTATTCCCGACGGCGAGGTGGATATTCTGTTTGGTTTTGAACTGCTGGAAACCTGCCGTTACATGCCGCTGCTGCGTGGCGACGGGCGCATTATCGCCAATGATCTGCGCATTATGCCGCCAGCGGTGGCCACCGGCAAACAGGATTATCCCGCCGGGCTGGAGCAGGTGCTTACTTCAGCCGCCGAGGCGGTAATCATCCCCGGGCTTGAGCTGGCGCAGCAGGCCGGTAACGTGCGCACGGTAAATACAGTATTGCTGGGAGCCCTCTCCAATATGATGGATATTGACGCTGAATTATGGCGCAAGGCGCTGGAAAAAATGGTGCCGCCACGTTTTATCGAGGAAAATCTAGCCGCCTTCGCCCTTGGGCGCGACTGGCGCAACTAACACACGCAATTATAAGTGAGGTAGCCATGATCTGGAACGACGAGTTTGAAACCCTGCCGCGCGAGGCAATTGAGGCGCTGCAGCTCAAGCGGCTGCAGCAGACGCTGGAACGGGTGTACGCCACAGTGCCGTTTTATCAGCAAAATTTCAAAAAAGTTGGGGCAACTCCGGCTGATATCCGTTCTCTGGACGATTTGCGCCGCCTGCCGTTTACTTACAAGCAGGACATGCGCGATAACTACCCCTACGGGCTGTTTGCCGCGCCACTGAACCAGATTGTGCGTATCCACGCTTCTTCCGGTACCACCGGCAAACCGACAGTGGTGGGATATACCCGTCGCGATATCAATATGTGGGCGGAACTGATGGCGCGCTCCTATGCCGCCGCTGGTGCCAACAGCAGCGATGTAATTCACAACGCTTACGGCTACGGTTTGTTTACCGGCGGGCTCGGTGCTCACTACGGTGCCGAACGGCTGGGTGCGTCGGTTATCCCCATGTCGGGGGGGAATACGCAAAAGCAGATCCTCATCATGAAGGATTTTGGTTCCACCATCATCACCTGTACGCCATCCTACAGCCTGTATCTGGCCGAGGCGCTGGCGCAGGAGGGGATCAAACCCGGCGATCTTAAACTGCGCGTGGGGATTCTCGGTGCTGAGCCGTGGAGTGAGGAGATGCGTAGCCAGATCGAAGCCAATCTGGGCATTAAAGCTATCGATGTCTATGGTCTATCGGAGATTCTCGGCCCTGGTGTGGCTATCGAATGTATCGAAGCGCAGAACGGCCTGCATATCTGGGAGGATCATTTTATCGCCGAGATTATCGATCCCGACAGTGGCGAGGTGCTGCCCCATGGCGAAAGGGGGGAGTTGGTGATCACTACCATCACCAAGGAGGGGATTCCCATGATCCGCTACCGCACCCGCGACATCACCCGCATTCTGCCGGAGCCGTGTATCTGCGGTCGTACCCATATCCGGCTGGAACGTCTCAGTGGCCGTACTGACGATATGCTGATTATCCGTGGCGTCAACGTCTTCCCGTCGCAGATAGAGAGTGTGCTGGTCGGTATCAAGGGGGTGGAGCCTCATTATCAGCTTATTGTTGAGCGTGAGGGCAATCTCGACACCCTTGAAGTGCAGGTGGAAGTTAACGAGGAAACCTTTTCCGACGAGGTTAAGGTATTGCAGCAGCTCGGCAACGAGATTCGTAAACAGATCAAGGACCTGCTTGGCATCACCTGCAAAGTGCGCCTGGTGGAACCGAAGAGTATCGCCCGCAGCGAGGGCAAAGCGAAGCGGGTAATCGACAAGCGTTGATGGCGACGGCAACCTTTTACAGGGGAGAAAATCATGCAAGTTGAACAAATTTCCATCTTTATTGAGAACAAGTCGGGGCGGCTGGCCGAAGTTACCCAGGTGCTGGGTGAGAGTGACATCAATATCCGTGCCCTGTCGCTGGCGGATACTTCCGATTTTGGCATTCTGCGCCTTATTGTCGACAAGACCGACCTGGCACGCCAGACCCTGAAGGAGCGCGGCTTTACCGTCAATAAAACCGCCGTGGTAGCAGTGGAGGTTCCCGACCGTCCCGCTGGACTGGCGGGGATTCTGCAGATACTCGATGGTGGCGGGGTAAATGTTGAATATATGTACGCGTTTGTGGAGCACAGCGCCAACAACGCGGTGATTATCTTCCGCTTTGATGACGCCGATGCGGCGATTAAGGTACTGCTGGCCAACGATATCAAGGTTCTGGAAGGGGAGCGGGTTTACCACATGTAAGTGTGGCAACACCGAAACAAGTGCATGACGCAGATAGAAAACCGTATTTGGGATAAAGAACACGAATGCATGCCGCGCACGCAGCTGGAGCAGTTGCAGCTTGAGCGGCTGCAGCAGACCCTGCGCCGGGTGAATGAGCAGGTGCCGTGCTACAAAAACAAGTTCAGCACCCTGGGGATTAAGCCGGAAGATATCCGCAGCCTCGACGATATGGCGCGACTGCCGTTTACCACCAAGGAAGATCTGCGTCTTAACTATCCCTACGGCATGTTTGCCGTCCCCATGCGCGACGTGGTGCGCATCCATTCATCGTCCGGCACCACCGGCAAGCCGACGGTGGTAGGTTATACCCGCAACGATCTGCGTACCTGGACGCAGCTGGCGGCGCGCTTCATGACTGCCGCCGGTGTCAGCGCCGACGATATCGTCCATATCGCCTTCGGCTACGGCCTGTTTACCGGTGCCTTCGGGCTCCATTACGGTGCCGAGGAGATCGGCGCTTCGGTTATCCCCATCTCCAGTGGCAACAGCGACAAGCAGATTATGATTATGCAGGATTACCAGTCCAGCGCGCTGGTGTGTACGCCGTCTTACGCGCTGACTCTGGCCGATCGCATGGAGCAGCAGGGGATCAATATCGACACACTGTCTTTACGGGTAGGGCTGTTCGGCGGCGAGCCGTGGAGCGAGGAGATGCGCCGCGAGATAGAGACGCGCCTGGGGATTGTCGCCACCGACAACTACGGATTATCCGAAGTGATGGGGCCGGGGGTGGCCGGAGAGTGCTGCCATCAGTGCGGCATGCACATTTTTGAGGATCATTTCATCGCCGAGATTATCGACCCCGACAGTGGCGAGGTGCTGCCGCGCGGCAGCAGTGGCGAACTGGTGCTGACCAGTATCACCAAGGAAGCGTTTCCCATAATCCGTTACCGTACCCGCGACATCACCAAACTGGAGTACGAGCGCTGCGAATGTGGCCGCACCCATGTGCGGATGTTAAAAACCATGGGACGCAGCGACGATATGCTCATCATCAAGGGGGTTAACGTGTTCCCCACCCAGATTGAGGAGGTGCTGTTCCAGATCGATGGTTGCGAACCCCATTATCAACTGGTGGTGGAGCGTGCCGGAACCATGGATACCCTTGAAGTGCAGGTGGAGGTGAACGAACGGATATTCTTTGACGAGATGAAAAAACAGCGCGCCTTTGTCGATATGCTGGAGAAACGACTGCTGTCCGCCCTGGGGGTCGGTGCCAATGTGAAGCTGGTGGAGCCGTCTTCCATACCGCGCCACGAGGGTAAGGCGAAACGGGTAATCGACAAGCGCAATCAGGGCGGCGCGCAGTAATTATTTTTCTTGACTTGAGACGGCAAATGCCGGACAATCCGCAGCGTTGTTTGTCGGGGCGTAGCGCAGCCTGGTAGCGCACATGCATGGGGTGCATGGGGTCGGAGGTTCAAATCCTCTCGCCCCGACCAAACTAACTTATTCAACGGGAGACAGAGCAAACGGTTCTGTTTCCCGTTTTTTTATGGCACAGTAACACCACGTTGCCCGGCAAAGGAGGAACCAGTGCACGAACTTCTGGCCGGATACGGTCTGGCGGCGCTGTTTGTGTTGAGTTTTTGCGCTTCAACTCTGTTGCCGCTTGGTTCCGAATGGCTGGTGGTAACACTGCTGCTGCGTGGCAACAGCCCCGCCGCGGTGGTGGCGGTGGCTACTGTCGGCAACAGTCTTGGTTCCGCCACCAACTATGTTATCGGCCGCTACGGTTGGCGCCGCTTCGGTAAGCGAGCATCGGCGCTAAACCGTCTGCGTCTGCGTCGGGCGCGATACTGGTTTAACCGTTACGGCAGTTATTCGCTGCTGCTGGCGTGGCTGCCGGTGATTGGCGATCCGTTGTGTTTAATCAGCGGTATGCTGGCGACACCGTGGCTGCGTTTTGCTGTGCTGGTTACCACCGGCAAGGCGGCCCGCTACAGCGTACTGGCCCTGATTACCCTTAAGGGAGCGGCACTGGCCGCCAGCTTATGAAACCACTGTACACACCAGCATTTATCGCGTTGTATCTGGCTAATTTCTGCCTGGTGTCCAGCTTTGCCGCTTTTTTCCTCTTTCCACTGTACATAACAGCGTGTGGCGGCAGCCGCGAGGATATCGGGATAATTATGGGGGCCTTTGCCCTGGCATCGGCTCTGTGCCGCCCCTGGGTGGCACAGATGGTGGACAATATCGGCCGCAAGCGCAGCTACACCATCGGTATTGTCATCATGCTGGTGCTGCCGCTGTTATATACCAGTCTAAGCGGTGCCATCGCCGCCGACTATCCGCTGCTGCTGCTGTTGCGGGTAGTACACGGGGTAGGGCTGGCCATCTGTTTTACCACCATCTTTACCTTTATTGTCGATCTTATCCCGCCGCAACGTCTAAACGAAGGACTAGGCGTCTTCGGTACCTCCGGCCTGCTGGGGCTGGCGGTGGGACCGCTGCTGGCGGAACCGGTGCTGCACAACTACGGTTTCGCCGCCATGTTCCTCTGTGCTGCAGCGCTGGCGGCAGTGGCACTGCTGCTGCAACTGCCAGTGCGCGATCGCCATCGGCGTGATGCCACCAGACCGCAGAACAGCCCGACGTTTTTCGCCCTGTTGAAAACCCGCAAACAGATGCTGTGCGCGCTGCTGGCGTTGCTGTTCGGCTTCGGCCTGGCGGCCACGGGTAATTTTATCGCCCCCTTTGCTGCACAACGCGGCCTGGGGCTGGTGTCACTGTACTATCTCGCTTATTCCTGTGCAGCCATCGGCATTCGCTTTATTGCCGGTAAAATAGCCGACCGTCTGGGAGAACGGCAGATTATCCCGTGGGGATTAGCCTGCGCCAGCGCCGGATTACTGCTGCTGCCGCTGGCTAGCGGCCAGATCATGCTGTTGCTGGCCGGGCTGGTGTTCGGTGTCGGTCACGGCCTGCTGTTCCCCGCCCTTAATGCCCTGGCGGTACGCGACGAACCATACAACGTTCGTGGCAAGGTAACCGGCATCTTCACCGGCGGTATCGATACCGGCATCTTTTGCGGCGCACTGGTGCTGGGGATCATCGGCGAACAAGCCGGGTATGCAGCGCTGTTTGTCAGCGCCGCGATTATGGTTGCCGCCGGACTGCTGCTGTGGTGGCGCAGTGGTTATGGCAGGTAGGTAAATCAGGGGTGTTTAGCAGTGCCAAACAGCAGTGCCCAGAAAAATTGCCGCTTTCGGTAGTTATTGCCGCGACACAATGTCCATGGTGGATATGATGTATTTTGTTTCTTATTATTGACTTTTAGTTGTCAAAGTATACAATGAGAAATAAAAAAACGTCTGGAGGGCTGCCGTGCCAACAAAATTATCTGCAATATCTGAAAGTGTCGCCACTCGGGCGCTGGATATTGGCGCAGATATCCGCGCCAGACGTAAGTCCCTGGGTGTTAGTGCTACAGCTGCCGCCGAAGCAGCCGGAATGTCACGGGTTACCTGGTTTCGAATAGAAAAGGGGACGACATCAGTAACGCTTGGCGCGTATTTGAGCGCGCTGCAGGTACTTGATCTTGATGTAAATATCATCCGGCAACCAGGCGTTGCCGCCACTGGCACTGCTTTGCCACGCAGAAGTGCATCTACAAACGTATCGATTCCGGTGCGTGTTGTTATAAATGACTATCCTCAACTCAAAAGCCTGGCGTGGCAACTGCACGGAGTTGATGATTTGTCGTTACGGGAAGCACTGGACATATACGAACGCAACTGGCGCCATCTTGATGAAGAAGCATTGACAGCGCATGAACGCAATCTTATAACAGCACTGAAACAGGTGTTTGGCAATGAATGAACGCCAAGCAATGTTTGTTCGTCGCCATCATCAGCGTATCGCCCAGGTGTTGCTCACCCTGGATGGCGCCGCGTTGTTGCAGCACCAATGCTTGTTTGGTGGCGGCACTGCCATTGCGTTACGTTACGGTGAGTATCGTGAATCGGTTGATATGGATTTTTTGGTAGCGGATATATCCAGTTACCGGCAATTGCGCCTGTTGACCACCGGACCCGACGGAATCGCCGCACTATTCAAATATCCATCCAGTTTAATTACCCAAACTCAGGAAGTCAGGGCTGATCAATACGGTATCAGAACGATGCTGCAGGTTGACGGTCACCAGGTCAAGTTTGAGATAATCCTTGAAGGACGGATGCGGTTGCAGCCTGGCAGTGCCGAAGCCTCTATTTGCGGCGTTGCCACCTTGTCGCCACTGGACACGGTAGCCAGTAAATTGCTGGCCAATTCAGATCGCTGGGTTGATAGTGGCGTGTTCAATCGCGACTTGATTGATCTGGCGATGATACAACCGTCACGCGATCTGTTATGTCAGGCGATAGCCAAAGCTGAACAGGCGTACGGGCAGGCAATTGTCAGAGACCTTGGCAAAGCCATAGACAAGTGTCGGCAGCCAGGCTGGTTAGACAGATGTATGCGGGCGATGGAAATTGATGTGCCTAAAGCCGTGCTGTGGAAAAATATTCGTCAATTGCAGCGGGTGATAACCAGACTGTCTGCAGCAGAGTAAGTTACTCACATTTCTGCAGCGCAGGCTGATGGCGGACAGCGGCAGGCATGCAGATTCCTGGCGATAAACCTTATGGAAGTTTGCGTTGCAAAAAGAAAGCGCGCTGTCGTAACAACAGCGCGCCGCTCAATCGTTGCTGGGGTGAAAAAGTATCAGACCTGGCTGGAAAAAGCGCTGTCCTCAACCTTGTCAAAAGACAGCTCCTGCTTAATGTAGGCATTGGATGCCTGTTGGAGCTTCTGAACAGCGCTCTGCTCTTGCTGCCCGTTGCCAGCGTCACCCTTTTGGGCAGCGTTGACGTAAGCGTCCGCCATGTTCCGCTGCATCTTGCCATTTGCCGATGCAGCCACCGTATCGTTACCTAAAGCGTCATTCTGCGCCTGTACGGTGCCGTCGGCGCCGGGCGCTTCCATCTGCATCTTCTGCGCCGAGCGCTGCGCTACCTGGGCACGGCTCACCTCGCCACTGTAGGTGTTATCAGATATGGCAACAGTGGACTGTGCGGTATTTTGCAAGCTGTCGCCAGATGCCACATTACCGGCACCGGGAGTTAGTTCCACAACTACGCCGGGATTATTGCCCACCGGCTGTTGCGCCGACGCCTGAGCCGGTTGTTCAACTGGCTGCCGACCATTTTGTACATACGCCGCCAAACTGGGCGGTACTGCCGAGATAGTATTCATAGCTACCTCCTTCTCGATAATTTTCTCATTACGACCACGCTACCGCAGGAGACTGAAACTGTCAATTTATTTTTTATAAAAGGCAAAAATGTTCATTAGAGCAGTTGCGCCTGTGTGTAATGGCATAACGGCAGTATAACCGCTGCGTCTTGCCTAGGCAGGCGCAATGGTGGTAGAAGGGCAGCCATGAACCTTATCATCCTCACCGATAAAGATTTTACCAGCGCCACCAGCGTGCGGTTGGACGATTACCGTTACCAGCATATCCGCCAGGTACATCGCGCCGCCGTTGGCGATGTGCTGCGCGTCGGCATATTGAACGGCAAACTGGGCAGCGCCACGATAACCGCCATGGACTCCAGCAGCGTAACCATGACGATACACTGCGCCACAGCAGCGCCACCGGCACCGGCGCTGACCTTGATACTGGCGCTACCGCGACCCAAAGTGCTCAAGCGCACATTGATAACCGCCACCACCCTGGGGATAAAACGGATTATTCTCATCAACAGCTGGCGGGTGGATAAAAGCTACTGGCACAGCCCGGCGTTGCAACAGGAACAGATAGAG
>JAMOOS010000199.1 GCA_027065245.1 Desulfuromonadaceae bacterium
TTGTTATTGTCGCGTAGGTGGGGTGTGCAAGGATATTGATGATAAATTTGTTGCGGCCACCCGGGCGTTTATTGCGCGTTTGCGTAGCCGTTTCCCCATGTATGAGGATCTGGTTAACGGCAACATCATCCTGCAAAAACGTCTGATCAACGTAGGTGGGCTGAATCGGGAAATCTGCGCTCGCTACGGCGTTACCGGGCCGTTGCTGCGCGGTACGGGTGTCGGTTATGATATTCGCCGCGCTGAGCCGTATTCAGTGTATCCAGAGTTTGATTTTGAAATTCCGGTCGAAACTGCTGGCGACTGTATGGCGTCCTTTATGGTGCGGTTCCGCGAAATTGAACAGAGTCTGCGTATTATCGAGCAAGCTCTGGATGGGTTGCCAGAGGGTGATTATATTGCGCCCAAGGTGCCCAAAAAGCTGAAAATACCGGCAGGGGACTACAATACTTCGGTTGAGTCGCCGCGTGGTGAGTTGTCCTACTATCTGGTAGCGGACGGCAGCGATGTCCCCTATCGCCTCAAGGTGAGAACGCCATCCTATTCCAACTTGAGCATAGTCCCCGAGGTGTGCCAGGGGATGCTGCTTTCTGACGTGGTATCGGCCATGGGTTCATTGGACCTGGTTATTCCCGAGATTGACAGGTAGAGCATATGGAAATCCTACACAGTATACTTCCGGAGTTGATTCGGATCATTGTCTGCGCTGTGTGCGGCGCTGTTATTGTCTTTGGCAACGCACTGGTGATGGGCTACGCGGAGCGGAAGCTTGCCGGACACATCATGTTGCGGCCCGGTCCCATGGAGGTTGGCTTTCATGGCGTACTGCAGTTGATCATTGACGGTCTCAAGCTGATGGGTAAACAGTTGGTGGTGCCGCAGCAGGCTAACAAGCCATTGTACATGCTGGCGCCTATTCTGTCATTTGCGCCGGTTTTTGTGCCGTTGCTGGTGATTCCATTCAGCGATAAGCTGCAGGGATTCGATATCAATATTGGCTTGCTGATTATTCTGGCTTTTGCATCGATAAACGTACTGGCGATACTCGTTGGTGGCTGGAGTTCTAATAATAAATATTCGCTGTTCGGTGCGTTTCGCTCGGTAGCGCAAAATGTTGCCTATGAGATTCCCATGCTGATTTCGCTGTTGGCTGTTGTGTTTATGACCAACACCTTCAGTCTCAAAGAGATTGCCGCTGCGCAGAGTCCGGTATGGTTCGTAATCGTGCAGCCGGTTGCGTTTCTCATTTATATAGTTGCCATGGTGGCTGAGACCAACCGGGCACCGTTTGATCTGCCGGAAGCAGAAAGTGAGCTTACCGCCGGTTTTCACACGGAGTATAGTGGCATGGCGTTCAGCCTGTTCATGCTGGCTGAGTATGCCAACATGTTTATTGTCTGCAGTGTGGCAACGGTGTTTTTCCTCGGCGGCAGCTCAGGGATCCCACTGCCATATTTTGAGTACAGTGGCGCAGTCTGGTTCCTTGTCAAAGTGTATGCATTGATGTTCTTTCTGGTCTGGATTCGTTGGACCTATCCGCGTACCCGTTTCGATCAGCTGATGAATTTCTGCTGGAAGTACATGATTCCATTCTCGCTGGTTAACCTTCTAATTACTGTCGTAATGGTGAAGCTGATATGAAATCCTATTTTTCAGAATTGATTACGGGGGGGTGGAGCCTGATCCTTGGTCTCAAGGTGACGATCAAGGCGATGTTCTCTCCGATTGTAACTGTGCAGTATCCCAGGGAAAAGATTGAGATTACTCCCAACTACCGCGGACACATTGACTTGGTTAAGGATGCCGAGACCGGTGCGCACAAGTGTATCAGCTGCGGCAGTTGTATGCGTGAATGTCCTTCTGGTTGTATTGTCGTCGAGGGAGAGAAGCGCGAGGGGGTGAAGGGCAAGGTGCTTACAGTTTTTACCCTGGATTTTACCAAGTGCAGCTTGTGCGGTGCATGCGTTGAGGTCTGTCCGACAAAAGCTCTTGATTATTCCAACGAGTATGAGTTGGCTGGCTATGCGCGCTCCGATTTTCACTACGATATTCTTAAAAGGTTGGAGGAACGGGAATGATTGTTTTTAAGTACATCGCCGAAGTCCTCTTCTATGCCTTTATGATCCTTACGTTCATGGGCGGGTTTATGGCCGTTCGATCCAGACTGCTGATGCACGCGGTTTTGGGGCTGGCTGTGTCTCTGCTTGGTGTTGCCGGGCTTTATTTCTATCTCGGTAGTCCGTTCCTGGCCATGATGCAGGTGCTCATCTATGTGGGCGCAGTATGTATCATGATTGTCATGGGGGTTATGCTTGGCAATACTCCGGATCAGCTGGCGTACAAGAACTTCGAGGGGCGCAATACAATCCTTGCGGCATTTGCCTGTGCCTTGGGTTTTGTTGCTCTGTATGTGGCTATCGGGCAGGCAAAGTTTGCTCCGGCTGCCGAGAAGGTTGGTGACATGTCCATCCGTTTTATCGGCGAGAGTCTACTGTTCCAGTACTGCCTGGCCTTTGAATTGATTTCGGTAATATTGCTGACAGCCATTGTCGGCGCGATTATTCTGGCGCGTGGCGGTCGGGAGGAAGAGGCGAAATGATGATCAGTGCCAATTTGAATACATATCTGATTATAGCTGTCATCCTGCTGATAATCGGTCTTTATGGGATGTTGCAGCACCGTTCACTGATCGGCATGCTGATTTCGAGTGAATTTATCCTCAACGGTGCCGGACTAAACTTCATGGCGTTTAACCGTTTTGTGGCACCGAACCCGGCGGTTGGGCAGATTTACACGTTGTTTATCATGGGTATTGCTGCTGCCGAGGCGGCGATTGTGATCAGTATTATCATCGCGGTGTACCGCAAGTATGGCAGTGAAGATCCTGAACGCGTTCAGGATATGAAGCTGTAAAACGCTTTGCTGACGGTTATGAAAATCTGTAACGGCAGTCACGCAGCTCTGCTAGCGCGACACACCACTTGAGAAAGCACTTGCAATGAACACAATTATTACCAGTAAAATTATTATAACAATGATGATTCCGATGATTACCGGAATCCTTGTTATGCTGTCGGGCAAAAAACCGAATCTGCGCGATAGCTGGTCGACACTGGGTGCTATCCTCACCTTTCTGTCGGTGCTGAGCTTTTTGCCGACGATTCTGGGTGGGGACCAGCTGCAGTACACCATGTTTGAGCTTTATCCCGGCATTAGTGTCAAGTTGAACCTGGATCCGCTCGGGGTGATATTTGCACTGGTGGCGTCATTTCTGTGGATACTGGCCAGTTTGTACTGTGTTGGCTACATGCGCGGTCTTAACGAGCATGCCCAGACCCGATTCTATGTCTGTTACGCGGTGTCGGTAGGGGCGGCAATGGGCGCGGCTTTTGCCGGCAGCCTGTTCACGCTGTACCTGTTTTATGAGATTGTCTCTATTTTCACATATCCGCTGGTCATGCATCACCAGGATGAGGAAGGCTACGCTGGTGCCAAAAAGTACATCATTTATTTGATGTTTACTTCCAAGGCATTCCTGTTGCCTGCTATGGTCATCATTTATGTTGCCTGTGGTACCCTCGATTTCAATTCCATGAATATCGTCCAGGGCATCTTCCCTCACGGTGTTGATCATGTGACGGTGGCCGTTGCATTTTTGCTGTGCCTGTTTGGTTTCGCCAAGGCGGGCGTCATGCCGTTTCACAACTGGCTGCCAGATGCAATGGTGGCACCGACTCCGGTTAGTGCGTTGCTCCATGCAGTGGTCGTTGTTAAAGTTGGTGTATTCTCGGTGTGCCGCGTTATGCTGTCGGTGTTTGGTACCCAGCTGCTGGCTGATACCGGTTTGGGGATATTCACCGCCTACTTTGTTTCGTTCACTATCATCACTGCATCGCTGATTGCGCTGACCAAGACCAATCTCAAGGCGCGGTTGGCGTATTCAACGGTCAGTCAATTGTCGTACATCATTTTAGGTGTGGCTATGCTTACACCGAACAGTATAACAGGTGGTCTTATCCATATTGCCAACCACGCACTGGCCAAGATTACCTTGTTCTTTGCTGCCGGTTGTATTTTTGTTGCCAGCGGCAAGAAGGATATTACTGAGATGGGCGGGCTGGGGAGACGGATGCCGTTTACCATGTTGGCCTTTGGTGTCGCTTCATTGGGGATGATTGGTGCGCCGCCAGTGGGTGGTTTTGTTACCAAATGGTACCTGGCGTTAGGTACTATGGATATCCATAACTGGATTTTGTTGACTGTGTTGTTGCTCAGTAGTTTGCTCAACGCCGGTTACTTTGTGCCTGTGTTTCTGCATGCATTCTTTGGCAAGCCGCTGCCTGCTGATGAGGGGCTTACCGGCAGTTTGGAAAACAGGCCCCTGATAATATTTATGGTTGTACCTTTGGTTATTACCGGGATTCTGTCGGCATTAATTGGCGTGTACCCTGATCTGTTTCTGAACCTCATAAATCTGTTGGTGAAGCCATGATTGTAAAATTCCTGACTTACTTGCGTGAGAGACCAGAGATGCTGAAATGGCTGCTGATGTCGTTTCTGGCGTTTTCTCTCGTATTCGATTTCTTTGTAGACCATCATGAAGGTCATTTCTGGGGTGATCATCTCGTCGGATTCTGGGCAGTGTTTGGGCTGGTGGGATGTTTGGGAATGATTGTATTCTGTAAAGGGCTGTCGCACGTATGGCTGGAGAGGGACACGGATCATTATGACAAGTAGCATCTTTATGCATCCAGCCACCATGTTTATTGTTGGTGCGCTGTTGCTGCCGTTGTTTAAGAAGTTTAATGCCCAGAAGGTATGGTTGGTGCTTGTGCCGCTTCTGGCATTTATGCAGATTAAGTATTTGCCGTCGTCGTTTGGGTGTGTTGAATGGATGGGTTTTAAACTGCAGTTCGGGCGTGTAGACCAGCTGACTATGGTTTTTCTGCATGTGTTCACCCTGATGGCACTTATTGGCAGCATTTTCGGGTTGCATGTTAAAGAAAGCGGCCAGCATGCAGCAGCATGGCTGTATGTGGCGGGTTCGCTCGGGACAACCTTGGCTGGTGACTACCTGGTGGTGTTTATCTTCTGGGAGTTGATGGCGTTTGCGTCAGTATTCCTGGTGTGGTATCGCAAGCGGAAGAAATCCATCGACGCAGGCTTTCGTTATCTGCTGGTGCACACTTTTGGTGGACTGGTTCTGCTTGGTGGAATTTTTCTCCACTATCAGGCAACGCACGATCTCAGTTTTGTTGCGGTTTCGCCTGAGACGGCTACAATTGGCGAGTACCTGATTATGATCGGGTTTATGCTCAATGCTGCTGTTCCGCCGATTCATGCCTGGCTGCCGGATGCGTATCCTGAGGCGACGGTCACTGGTGCGGTGTTCATGTGTGCATTCACCACCAAAACAGCGGTGTATGTGTTGGCGCGCGGTTTTGCCGGTTTCGAGGCACTGATGATTCTTGGTGCCATCATGACCCTGTACGGAGTCTTTTACGCGGTTATCGAGAATGATGCCCGACGCATTCTCGCCTATCATATTGTCAGTCAGGTTGGTTACATGGTTTGTGGTGTAGGTATCGGTACCGAGATGGCCGTTAATGGTGCCTGCGCTCATGCTTACGCTCATATTCTATACAAGGCATTGCTGTTCATGGGTGTTGGCAGTGTGCTGGAGATGACGGGGCGCTCCAAACTCAGCGAGCTTGGCGGCTTGTACAAGTACATGCCTTTAACCATGATTTTTACAGTGATTGGCGGGATTGCAATCTCAGGTTTTCCGCTCACCAGCGGTTTCATCAGTAAGTCGATGATTATAGCGGCTGCCGGTGAGCATCATCAGCTTATCGTTATGTGCATGCTTAGCCTGGCGGCAGTAGGTACCTTCCTTTCTGTTGGAATCAAGCTGCCGTATTTCATCTGGTTTGGCCCCAACGATTGCGGTCTGAAGCCTAAGGAAGCACCGTGGAACATGCAACTGGGCATGTTCATGGCAGCGTTTATGTGCTTGTTCCTGGGGATGTACCCCAAGTTTCTTTACGATATGTTGCCGTATGCTGTGCATTACAACGCCTATAACATGGCACACTTGTCGGAGACGTTCCATCTGCTCGGCTTTACCGCATTCGGTTTCTACCTGATGGTTAAGTATCTTAAGCCTCACGATGTGTCAAATCTCGACCTCGACTGGTTCTACCGTCGTGGCGCAGGTTGGTTTATGTGGTTTGCCCGCAACCCAGTTAGTGCCAGCAACGAGTTTGTTAGTAATATCTACCGGACCGTCGGTTTGCGCTTGACTATGGCTATGGCGCGCGGTCTGTCATGGTTTGACTGGGAGGGGATCGACTGGGCTCTGGATGGCAGTGCCCGTGGTGTGGTTAAAGGTGGCGACCAGGTGCGCCAGATCCAGACTGGTAAGTTGCAGCATTATATAGGTGCCGCAGTGGCGCTGCTGTTCCTGGTGCTTGTTGTTGTGGTATTGATCTGACACTGCCTGCTTGTTATCGGATAGGCAATTACTCATAGACAGTAGGAAGTCATGGAAAAGTATCTAATCCTGAACACATTGAATTTCCCGATCTTATCGTTACTGCTGGTAATACCGGTAGTCGGGGCTGTGATTGCCATGTTTATGCGCGGCGATACACTGTTGAAATTCTGGGGTCTTGCAGTGACTCTGGTAACCGCTTTGGTCTCTCTGCCGTTGTGGACGAATTTTGATACCTCCACGGCCAAGTACCAGTTTGTGGAATTGCGCCACTGGTTTCCGGCATTAGACCTCAACTATGTCGTAGGTGTTGACGGAATCAGCGTGCTGCTGGTCCTGCTTACAACCCTGATCATGCCGTTGTGTATCCTGTGTTCGTGGACTTACATAAAGACCCGCATGAAGGAATTCATCATTGTTACACTGCTGATGGAGACCGCCATGCTGGGAGTGTTTGTCAGCATGAATACGGTGTTGTTCTATATCTTTTGGGAAGGTATGCTGGTGCCCATGTATCTCATCATTGCTGTATGGGGTGGTGAGCGTAAGGACTATGCATCGATCAAGTTTTTCCTGTATACATTTGCTGGCAGCGTATTTTTGCTGGTTGCCATTGTGGCCATGTATATTACCACCGGGACTTTCTTTATCCCGGCACTGATGGACCACAGTTTTGGGTTCAGTTACCAGATGTGGATATTTGCCGCATGTGCACTTGGCTTTGCCATTAAGATGCCCATGTTTCCGTTCCATACCTGGTTGCCTGCGGCCCACGTTGAGGCGCCAGTTGCCGGTTCAGTAATTCTGGCCAGCATTCTGCTTAAGATGGGTGGTTACGGTTTTCTCCGTTTCTGCCTGCCAATGGCACCGGCTGCCACTGTGTATTGCATGCCCTTTTTGCTGATAATGTCCTTGATAAGCATTGTAGTAGGCGGTTACCTGGCGTTGGGACAGTCTGATGTTAAAAAGCTGATAGCTTATTCGTCGGTAGGACACATGGGATTTGTCACCTTGGGCATTTTTCTCTTAAATGAAGCCGGCATCAAGGGTGCTATGCTGCAGATGCTTAATCACGGCGTAACTACCGGTGCACTGTTCATTCTTATCGGTATTATTTACGAGCGTACTCACAGCCGTGAACTGTCGGTCAATAATAAGTTGGGAATGTTCATGCCGATTTATGTAACGTTCCTTGGCATCTTTTCTCTGTCGTCGTTGGCATTCCCTGGTACTAACAGCTTTGTTGGCGAGTTTTTGGTATTGTATGGCGCCTTTGATAAGTTCCCAGTGGTGGGTGCATTCTCAATTCTGGGGGCCATACTGGCTGCTGCATACATGTTGCGCATGCTGCAGAAAATGGTCTGGGATGATTCCGATGGCCACGTACACCATGGTGACGATCATGGTCATGGCGATGACCACGGAGGCCATAAGTTGTTTGACTGCAATTTCCGTGAATTCATCCAGCTGGCGTTTCTGACTGTGTTTGTGTTCTGGATCGGTTTGCATCCGCAGCCGCTGCTGCACATTATGGATACAAGTGTGGCTCATCTGCTGCATCAAATTGATGCTGGTAGTGCTGTGCAGGAAGCTGTACATCACCATGGTGAGCACCATGCCCTGTTAGAGACAGCAGGTGCCTGGGTCAGGAATCTTCTTTAATCTCAAGAATCGGATCAACTTATGTTAAACACAGTATTTTTGCCGGAACTGGCACTGATGTTAACGGTCCTGGTCTTGTTCTTCATGACCTTGGGCAAGTTTAAAACTGGTACTGTACAGGCGGTGAGCCTGCTGCTTGCCGCTATTTCGCTGGTGGCCGCTGTGGCCAGCTTCGGCTCTCACGGTGATCTGTTTTATAATGCTTACCGTGTGGACGCGTTGTCACAGCTGTTCAAGATAGCTATAACTTTGGGCCTGTTTCTGGTGTTCATGCTGGGGCATGGTCTGACCGGTATTCGCCGGGAGCTACACACGGAGTACAACATGTTCCTGGCCATCAGTGCCATGGGACTGGTGTTTCTCAGCAGCTCGGTAGAGTTGTTGACTATCCTGCTTAGTCTGGAGATCTCCTCATATGCGCTGTATGTGGTAATCCCATTCCGGCAGGGGCAGGGGCGCATTCATGTTGAGGCTGGAATCAAGTATGTTCTCTTTGGTGCCGCATCAACTGGTTTGACACTGTATGGTATGAGCTATGTGTTTGGCTTGGCACATACCACTTATTTGTCAGAATTGGCGCAGAAGATGCCGGCGTTGGTAGCGACTCAGCCGCTGGCGGTGTTTGCCATGATTTTTGTCATGACGGCATTCTTTTACAAGCTGGCGCTGTTTCCCATGCATTTCTGGACACCTGATGTTTATCAGGGAGCTTCTAACGAAACTGCTGGTTTCGTGGCCACCCTGCCAAAGGTGGGAGCGGTGTTGCTGCTTATCCGTTTTGCTGTAGTTGCCGGGTTTGATATTACTCAGTTTACTTGGGTGTTGGCTGTGGTGGCAGTACTATCCATGACTTTGGGTAATATGTCGGCACTGGTGCAGAACGATCTCAAGCGTTTGCTGGCTTACTCCAGTATAGCTCATGCAGGTTATGTGATGCTGGGTGTTATTACAGCGAATCAGATTGGTATGGCAGCGTCGGTATTCTATGTTATTGCTTACCTGCTGATGAATCTTGGCTGTTTTTATGTTATCTACAATATTGCCCCCGATGGAGAAAATGTGACCTTTGATGACCTTAAAGGGTTATCGAAGCGCTCGCCTCTGTTGGCGTTGACTTTGCTGGTGTCTGCTTTCAGTATGGCTGGTATCCCGCCAACCATGGGTTTTACCGGTAAGTTTATGCTGTTTACCGGTGCGTTGCATAAGGGATTCTATGCACTGGTAATTATTGCTGTTATTAATACGGCAGTAGCCGCATTCTACTATTTGAAAATGGCTCGCGCTGCTTACTGTGCGCCTGAGAGTGATCCGGCCTTGCCGTTCGAGGCGATTGCATTGCCGCTGGGATCCCGTTTTCTGGCAACATTTTTTATTGTGATTCTTCTAGCCATAGGGGCGATGCCGCAGTCGTTGCTTAATGCAGCCAAATCGGCGATTTCAACGCTATTGTAATAAAAGTCGTAATATGCGAAAAAAAGGTTCGTCCCTAAGGGCGAACCTTTTTTTATGAGTTGGTGGTTGGCTTGATGGTGTAATGATAATTTGCGAGTGTGTCTGGAGTGGTTATGAGAAATAATTTCGTCCGTATAATAATCGTGCTGATATTCCTGGTCGGAGTGGTTATTTTTCTCAATCATAGTCGTCACGGTAATCGCTCCATGGTGACTATTGCCGGCGAAGTAATGGGCACAACCTACCACATAAAGGTGGTGGGCGCTGTGGCGGCTGATTTGCCCAAGGCGCTGAAAGAACGTCTGGATGAGGTGGATGCGTTGATGTCTACCTATAAAAAGAATTCTGATGTATCACGTATAAACCGTAGTGCTGTAAATAGCCCG
>JAMOOS010000200.1 GCA_027065245.1 Desulfuromonadaceae bacterium
GTGGTTATCGGCGATAACTTAACCGGAAACTTCAACTACGGGGTGCATATCGCTACTCAAGAAGTAGACAGTGGCAACAATGTTGTGGATACCTCGGCGGCGGAGGACAGTTCCACCGTCATCAGGGTGGAGGAAGTAAGTGGTGACGATACTATTACCGGCACTGCTGACGCAGAAACCCTGTATGGTCACAGCGGTAACGACACCATCGACGGTGGCGGCGGCGCTGACACCATCTACGCCGGTAGTGGTGATGACACAATTACCTACGATAGCGCTGATACCGTCATCGATGGCGGTGCCGGCAATGACACTCTGGTCCTCGAAAGCGGCGGTTCCATAACCATAGATGCTGCCGCCATTGCCAAACTGGACAATATCGAAAATATTGATCTTAGCCAAAACGGCAATCACACCGTAGATAATCTCAGTATCAACGATCTTATCGATATTACCGATGCCGACAATGAGTTGACCATCCTTGGTGACAGTGGCGATACCGTCAACCTGCACAATGGTGACGGCGGGAACTGGGTTGCAAGTGGAACTGTGAGTGAAAACGGTCACACATTTGACGTGTATGATTTGTCATCCGATGCCAGCGTCCTGACGCTGAAAGTGGAACATGATATAGCACAGCAGGTTGCGTAACATCCTGGGTAACGGCGCTGTGGGTAGCGTCGGGAACAGTTTTTCATTTGAATAGTAATTTGCATTTTAACGGAGAGTATTTGTGAACACCAATGTCAGATTTGTTGTAATTATCCTGTTGTTGCTTGCCCTGGCAACTCCTGCTGTAGCCGGACGCCTGAGCTTGACCTCGTCGGTACGTGAAGTGCTGGATACCAATCCACAGGTGCTGGAAAAACTCAAGGACTACAATGCCAGCGTAGCGGCCAGCGAGCGCAGCCGTGCCGGTTTTTTCCCCGTGGTGGAAACTGCGGCGGAGACCGGCTATCAGCGCGTGAGTAATTCCAATACGTTTTACAACGAGGAAGATGACGGCGTAAGTGCCGCCAGCGTTACCCTGCGCCAGAACATCTATAACGGCGGTTTTACCAGCAATGATGTGGCAGCAAAAACTGCGTTGGCGCGGGCGCGGTTGTTCGATTTTTGCGACAAAGCCAACAGCGTAGCTTTCAACAGTGTCGAAGCGTATATAAACCTGCTGAAATATCAGCGCCTGTACGATCTGGCGGTGGAGAATGTGGCCATTCACAAGAACATTCTGGCCAGTGTCAAGGAACGTATCCACGCTGGTACCGGCAGCACGTCGGAATTGTCGCGTGTACAGGGACGGCTGGCGGCGGCACAGTCAAAGCTGATTATGCGCAACAACGATTACAAACGAGCGGTATACAAGTTTCATCAGCTTATCGGTCGGTATGTAGATGCCGAAGATCTGGTGCTGCCAAAGTTTGATGCTGCCTTGCTGCCGGCAAATCTCAAGGAAGCCTTTGCCACATTGAGTAAACATCATCCCCGCCTGATTGCTGCTGACTTCAAAGTGGACAGCCAGCGCAAGCAGTATCTGCGCGATAAAAGTCAGTATTATCCGACACTGGATCTGGAAGCTTCGCAGCGCTGGAGCGAGGATTACAACGGTACCGACGGCGATGACGAGGATGGCCGGGTGTTGCTGAAATTGCGTTACCGCCTGTACGACGGCGGTGCCCGCAGTGCCCTGGCGCAGCAGAATATCAGCCTGCTCAATCGCCAGTACCAGGCGCGTAACCGGATAAAACGTTCCCTGCTCACCGATCTGCAACTGACCTGGTCTGGCTATAAACTGCTGCAATCACAGATTGGCGCGTTGCGTAAAAACATGTTTTTCACCCGCGAAGCACTTAATGCCTACAAGGCTGAATTTCG
>JAMOOS010000201.1 GCA_027065245.1 Desulfuromonadaceae bacterium
AGCGCCAAGATCGTAGCGCTCTTGGAACATTACCGTGGTTTCACCGTAGTTGAGGCCGGCTTTGAACGCCAGGGTGTTGGCTTCAGCGATCAAAGGTTTGGGTTTTTTGGCGTTGGGGCCAAATTTTTCCTGGATAAAGTCGAGTACCAGCTGGGGAGTCTTGTTGAACAGCCAGCACAGTACACCCATGGTGAAGAAGTTCTTGCAGCGATCCTTGGCGGGGTTGGGCATGTCGAGGTCTTTTAGAGCCTCACGCACCAAGGTAAACATGGGGATAGCTTTTACGTCGTAGTTGCGCAGGCTGCCATCCTCAAGCGGGTTGCTCTCGTAACCAACTTTTTTCAGCGCCTTTTCAGTGAATGAATCGGAGTTGGTAATGATGATGCCGCCGTTCTTGACGAATTTAGCGCTGTGCTTGAGAGCAGCCGGGTTGAATGCTACCAAAACATCTGGGGCATCGCCAGCGGTGTAGATTTTGTGATCACCCAGGCACATTTGGAAGCCGGAAACACCAGCGATGGTGCCGGCCGGTGCGCGGATTTCCGCAGGATAATCGGGAAGGGAGTTAACATCGTTACCGTCCAAGGCTGCCAAGGCGGTAAGCTGGTTGCCGATGAGCTGCATGCCGTCGCCGGAGTCCCCGGTGAATTTGACGACAATTTGCTCAGTACTCGTGAGTTTTGCGTTCTCTGCCATACTGTCTCCTGTTAAAAAAGAGATGTTCCAAGAAAATTATGCCGCGTGATGCGGCAATAAAACACAGTGATAATATTGCCAAACGGGCTTCATATAGCACTTAACCTCACCCAGCGCAAGTACATAACGTATTTTGCTGTGTCATAAGTTGCGTATGTTCAGGGATACTAAACTGGTTAAGTATGGCTAAAGTGCTGACCGTTTGTGACTAACATAACAAGCCAATCTTTGGAGCAAACACGCAACAAGGGCAATGTCGCCATTGCCCTTGTTGGGTTAACTCAAAGCTGCTTCAGGCTAATTAGCTGTTGAGCACATCCGCCATATCGGGCAGGATTGAGGGAAGTTCGTCGATAAGACCCTTAACCGCTGCAACTGAGTTGTCAAACATTGCCTGCTCTTCTGCATCCAGTTCGAATTCGATGATTTTCTCGATGCCGCCGGCACCAAGAACACAAGGTACGCCAACATAGTAATTGTCAACGCCAAACTCACCCTTGAGCAGAGCACAACAGGGAAGAACACGCTTCTGGTCGCGCAGGATGGCTTCGGCCATGGCGATAGCGGAGGAGGCGGGGCTGTAGAAAGCGGAACCGTTACCGAGCAGTTTGACAACTTCGCCACCGGCCATCTTGGTGCGCTGTACCATAGCGTCCATAACTTCTTTAGCTTTGGCCTCACCGTACTTGCGTACCAGTTGCTCCATTACCGGAATGCCGTTTACGTTGGCATAGCGGACGATGGGAACCATGGTATCGCCGTGACCGCCGAGAACCATGGCGTTGACGTCGCGTACAGATACGCCCAGCTCCCAGGCGATAAAGGAGCAGAAACGGTTGGAATCGAGTACGCCGGCCTGACCAATAATACGCTCGGGCGGGAAGCCGGTAACCTTTTGGCACAGGGTAACCATGGCGTCGAGAGGATTGGAGATGATGATTACGAATGAATCAGGAGCGTACTCCTTGATGCCTTCGGAAACCTGCTTCATGATTTTGGCGTTAACGCCGAGCAGATCGTCGCGGCTCATGCCGGGTTTGCGCGGCAAGCCAGCAGTTACGATAACGATGTCGGAACCGGCGATATCGGCATAGCTGTTGGTACCTTTGAGATCCACGTCAAATTGGTCGACGCGAGCGACCTCAGCGATGTCGAGCATCTTGCCTTGGGGCATGTTTTCAACGATGTCGAACAGAACAACGTCGCCAAGCTCACGCAGTGCGCACAGTTGCGCCAGTACACCACCGATTTGTCCACCACCGATCAACGAAATTTTTGCTCTTCCCATGTTTCTCTCCTTCGATTCAATCAATTGAATAAGAATTGGCCGAACACCGAACCGCCGTGTTGCGACCGGTACTGTTTCCGCCCGCACTCCACGGGCAGACGAATAACTGCTTGTCAAGCTTGTTAAAACAATACAACCCGGCGCTTAGCGTGCAGACACACAATGTCTTAACAAGGCACCCCAAATACAATACATTTTAGGCGATGTATACAGTATGCAAAAGGGGGTGTGCTGTCAAGGGAAATTCTCCAGTGCTTACTTTACGCTATGTTACTGAGTCGGTCCGCTGGATGGGTGAGCAAAAAAACCGGAGTTTTTGGCAGTTTCTCGTGCTGTATTCATCTCTGCTGTACTAATATTTCGCGGAATTGTCAGGGTTTGGCCTGGAAAAATTGTGCGTGGATCCTTGATCTGATCTCTGTTGGCCCGGTAAATCAGTGGCCACAGCAGCCCCTCGTTGTATACTCTTCTCCGGGCAGCGATGGAAAATAGATTTTCCCCAGTGCCGACGCGGTAACGGGTAAGCAGCTTTGGCTGTGGTTGCGAGTGGATTTTAGGCGCTATCACCACCGGCTGGTGTGGCGTCGGGGCGTAGGCGGGGGTGCGGGTAAGCATCTGTTGTTGTTTTTTTCTGATGCGGACAATATCCGCCTGTGGCCGTTGGGTGTGCGGGGTGGTAGTAGTTGTTGTTGTCGTGTTGACGGTTGTTTGCTGTTCTGTTGCTTTGACCGGTGGTGTTACCGGTGCCGCTGGAGTGCAGCCAGCAACGATAGTAGCTACGATTATGAGGCCTGCGGTGGCGTATGTCGTAAGTAGTGTCAACATCGGATTGAATCCAAATTGTAGAGCGGCACGGTAAGTACGCCGGCGTTGCCACCGGCGTACAAATAGAAAATTTATCCGTTTTTCTTGATTCGCAGGCGGATAGACAATTCCTGTAACTGCTTTTCCGCTACTTTTCCCGGCGCACCGGAGAGCAGGCAGGTGGCCTTTTGGGTTTTGGGGAAGGCGATAACATCACGGATGGAATCGGAGCCGGTGAGGATCATCACCAGGCGATCAAGCCCGAATGCCAGGCCGCCGTGAGGCGGTGCGCCATACTCCAGCGCGTCGAGAAGGAAGCCGAATTTCTCCCGCGCCTCCTCGGTGCCGATGCCGAGCATGGAGAACATCTTGCTCTGTACGCTCTGGTCGTGGATACGAATGCTGCCGCCGCCGATTTCGGAACCGTTGAGTACCAGGTCGTAGGCCTTGGCGCGTACCTTGCCGGGATCGCTGTCGAGCAGGGGGATGTCTTCATCGCGCGGGGCGGTGAACGGGTGGTGGACGGCGGTGTGACGTTTGGCTTCTTCATCCCATTCCAGCAGGGGAAAGTCGGTGATCCAGACAAACTTGAAGGTGTTTTTGTCGGTGAAGCCGAGAATGTCGCCCAGATGACCGCGCAGGCGTCCCAGCGCTTCGTTGGTGATGGTGGCGCTGTCGGCGACAAACATCAGCAGGTCGCCCACTTCGGCATCCATGGCCTGGTTGATCTGCTCCAATTCCTCAGGGGTAAAGAACTTGGCGATGGGCGATTGCCAGCCGTCCGCGGTGATTTTGACCCACGCCAGCCCTTTGGCACCGTAGATTTTTACGAAGTCGGTGAGATTGTCGAGATCCTTGCGTGAAAAGCGGGCGCATTCTTTGGCGTTGATTCCTTTGACCAAACCACCGTTGGCAACGGCGTCCTTGAACACCTTGAAGCCACACCCGGCAGCGATGTCCGACAGATTTACCAGCTCCAGGTCGAAGCGCAGATCGGGGTTGTCGACGCCGAAACGGTCCATGGCCTCGGCGTAGGTCATGCGTGCCATGGGGGTGTCAACTTCGACACCGATGCTCTCCTTGAACACCCGGGCGATCATGTTTTCCATCACACTCATGACATCGTCGCTGTCGACAAAGCTCATCTCGCAGTCGATCTGGGTGAATTCCGGCTGGCGGTCGGCGCGCAGGTCTTCGTCGCGGAAGCATTTGACTATTTGGCAATAGCGGTCGTAACCGGAGATCATCAGCAGTTGCTTGAACAGTTGCGGACTCTGGGGCAGGGCAAAGAAATTGCCGCTGTTGACCCGGCTGGGCACCAGGTAATCGCGCGCTCCTTCGGGAGTGCTTTTGGTGAGTACCGGTGTTTCGATTTCGAGAAAGCCCTGTTCGTCGAGATAATTGCGCACTGTGCGGGTTACGCGGTGGCGCAGAATCATGTTCCTCTGCAGTATCGGGCGGCGCAGATCGAGGTAGCGGTGCTTGAGGCGGATGTTTTCCGCTACGTCCACATGCTCGTCCAGCATGAACGGCGGTGTTTTAGAGGTGTTGAGAACCTTTAACTCGCTGACTTCGATTTCTACTTCGCCGGTGGCCATGTTGGGGTTTACTGTCCCCTCCGGCCGGGGGGAGACCACCCCTTTTACCGCCACCACATACTCGTTGCGTACTTTGTCGGCCTTGGCGTGAGCGGTGCTGTCGCGATCGGGGTCGAGAGCCAGCTGGGCAATCCCTTCGCGGTCGCGCAGGTCGATGAATATCAGGCCACCGTGGTCGCGGCGGCGCTGTACCCAGCCCATGAGGCAGACCTCGCTGCCGATGTCGGCGCTGGTGAGTTTTCCGCAATAGTGAGTTCTTTTCCAGTCTCCAAGTATGTCGTTCACGGCTGTGGTTCCTTCCGGTTGCGTTAGTTGAGTTTAAAGCGTCGGTGTGTCTCGCTGAGGCGGGGCACAATACAATCTGGCCATCATAGCGGAGTTGAGCGCTAAGCGTCAAGCACGGTGCGCAGTTGTTCCTCGATGCCGGCCAGTTGCAGCGTGTTTTGGCTGCTGTCGTTCATGTTTTTCAGTTGTGCTGTGCCGCTGGCCAGTTCGTCTTCGCCGAGCAGCAAGGTGTAGCGGCAACCGAGCTTGTTGGCGCGGCGCATTTGCGCCTTGAGGCTTTTGCCGCCGAAGTCCATTTCCACATGGATTCCCTGCCGTTGCAATTTGTGCATGATGGTGAAAGCGGCACTGACGGCATTATCGCCCAATGCGGCGATAAACAGTGCCGGTGGCGGCACGCTTATGTCGCGCTCCTGCAGCAGCAGTACCAGTCGTTCCACGCCCATGGCAAAACCGATGCCGGGCAGGGCCGGGCCGCCTAATTCTTCTATCAGGCCGTCGTAGCGGCCACCGGCGGCAACGGCATTCTGCGCGCCCAGACTACCGGTTACCATTTCGAAAGTGGTGCGGGTGTAGTAGTCGAGACCGCGCACCATGCGGTTGTTGATGGTGTAGTCTACATCTATCAGGTCGAGATGATGTTGCACGCTGGTGAAGTGGTCGGCGCAGTCGCCGCACAGGTGATCGAGAACCGAGGGTGCAGCGGCGGTGGACTGCTTGCAGCCGGCTACCTTGCAGTCCAGCACCCGCAGGGGATTGCTTAAATAGCGGCGCTGGCAGTCCGGGCACAGTTGCTCCAGACGTTGTTGCAGGTAGTCTACCAGCGCCTGGCGGTAGCCGGGACGGCACTGCGGACAACCGAGGGAGTTGATCTGCAGGGAGACATCGTCGATGCCGACGGCGTCAAAATAGTGGCTGAGCATGGCCAGTACCTGGGCGTCGATACGCGGGTCGTCGATGCCGATGATTTCGGCGCCGATCTGGTGAAACTGGCGGTAACGGCCTTTTTGCGGGCGCTCGTAGCGGAACATGGGCCCCATATAGTATAGTTTGCTAACCTGATCGGTGTTGTACAGCTTGTGTTGGATAAAGGCGCGCATCACCGGCGCGGTTCCTTCCGGGCGCAGGGTGAGGGAGTGATTGCTGCGGTCGGTAAAGGTGTACATCTCTTTTTCGACGATATCGGTGCTTTCGCCAATACTGCGGCAGAACAGTTCGGTCTTTTCCACCACCGGCACGCGGATCTCCCTGCAGCCGTAGGCGGCAAAAATGGTGCGCGCCTGTTGTTCCAGAAACTGCCAGCAGGCGCTGTCGGCGGGCAGTATGTCGTTCATCCCTTTTATACCGGTAATGCTCACGTCGTTCTCCTTACATAGCTGATATTTGCAGTGAGTGTTGTGTAATACCCTATTTGGGCCGTTATTGGAACCCCTGTGGTGGTTATATTTGCTGCCGCAGCGCAGTTGGCGCTTTACCGCGGTGCTCTTCCGCCGGTGACGGCGGGCGACGGGGATTTTTGCTTGACACTAATGCCCTGTTTGCATACTGTATACAGCGCTTTTGTGTGAACACTGCGGTGTTTTATCCAGATGCTGCCGGGACGTGATTACGCCTGGAGGGGCTATGTGGGCGGTGGCGCTGTCGCGTCGACGGTTCCGGCGATGGTTATTATTTCACTATATTAGAAGGAGAGAACATGTCAAAGATTATCTGGACAGAGATTGATGAGGCACCGGCGTTAGCTACTCGCGCTCTGTTGCCGATCGTACGCAATTATCTGAAAGAAGCTGGTGTAGAGGTTGAAACCAAGGATATTTCCCTGGCAGGGCGGATTCTGGCGAATTTTCCTGAGAACCTGAAAGAAGATCAGAAGGTAGCCGATAATCTGGCCTGGCTGGGTGCGTACACCCAGGATCCTGACGCCAACATTATCAAACTGCCTAACGTCAGTGCCTCCATTCCTCAACTGCAGGCGGCCATTAAAGAGCTGCAAGAGAAGGGTTACGATATTCCTTCGTATCCCGAGGAGCCGCAAAACGAGGAAGAAAAACAGTTGCAGGCACGTTTCGCCAAGTGTCTGGGCAGTGCGGTAAACCCGGTACTGCGCGAAGGTAACTCTGACCGTCGTTCCGCTCCTTCAGTCAAGAAGTTCGCCCAGAAGAACCCGCACAAAATGATGAAGGACTGGCCCGCCGGTTCCAAGACCCGCGTTGCCCACATGAACGATAACGATTTTTACGCCAGTGAAACTTCGGTAACGGTTCCCGAAGCTACCACTGTTACTTACGAGTTTGTCGGCGAAGACGGCAGTGTTCAGGTGCTGAAGAAAGATATGCCCCTGCTGGCTGGAGAGGTGCTCGATTCCTCCTCCATGAACATGAAGGCTCTGCGTGAGTTCTACGCTAAAACCATCGAGGAGGCCAAGGCCGATGGCGTGTTGCTGTCGCTGCACCTGAAGGCCACCATGATGAAGATCTCCGACCCGTACATCTTTGGTCAGTGCGTCAAGGTGTTCTACAAGGACGTATTCGATAAATATGGCGACGTGTTTGAAGAGATTGGCGTGAACGTGAGCAACGGTCTTGGTGATGTATATGCCAAGATTCAGAAACTGCCCGCCGACAAGCGCGCAGAAATTGAAGCCGCCATCCAGGATGTGTACAAGGATCGCCCGGCGCTGGCTATGGTTGATTCCCGCAACGATATCACCAATCTGCATGTACCCAATGATGTAATCATCGACGCTTCCATGCCGGTGGTTATCCGCGACGGCGGCCGCATGTGGAACAAACAGGATGAGTTGCAGGACACCGTGGCCATGATTCCCGACCGCTGCTACGCTACCATCTATCAGACAGTTATCGAGGACTGCCAGAAAAATGGCCAATTCGATCCCGCTACCATGGGCGCGGTATCCAATGTTGGCCTGATGGCTAAAAAAGCGGAAGAGTACGGTTCTCACGATAAAACTTTCCTGGCCCCCGCAAACGGTAAAATTCGCGTAGTCGATGCTTCCGGCAAGGTGCTGCTGGAGCAGACTGTGGACGAGGGAGATGTGTTCCGTTCCTGCCAGACCAAGGACGAGCCCATCCGCGACTGGGTTAAGCTGGCGGTAACCCGCGCCAAGGCTTCGGGCTCCCCCACCATTTTCTGGCTGGATCCCAAGCGTGGTCACGACGCGCAGTTGATCGCCAAGGTAGAGGAATACCTTAAAGAGCACGATACCAACGGCCTGGATATTCGCATCATGACCCCTGATGATGCCATGCGTTTCACCTGTGAGCGTACGCGCAAAGGTGAGGATACGATTTCGGTTACCGGTAACGC
This sequence comes from Desulfuromonadaceae bacterium, assembly GCA_027065245.1. GTDB lineage: Bacteria > Desulfobacterota > Desulfuromonadia > Desulfuromonadales > Desulfuromonadaceae > Desulfuromonas. The sequence goes on from JAMOOS010000201.1 coordinate 7,999, forward strand.
TTTGAGGGATTACCTCACCGACTTGTTCCCCATCCTCGAGCTGGGTACCAGTGCCCGTATGCTGTCCATCGTACCCCTGCTCAAGGGCGGCGGTCTGTTTGAGACCGGTGCCGGTGGTTCTGCGCCCAAGCACGTTGATCAGTTCCTCAAGGAAGGTCACCTGCGCTGGGATTCCCTCGGCGAGTACTGCGCTCTGGTACCGTCGCTGGAGCACATTGCCGCCAAGACCGGCGACGCCAAAGTGCAGCTGTTTGCCGATGCACTTGATGCGGCGGTAACCAAGTACCTGGAGAACGCCAAGGCTCCTTCCCGTAAGGTAAACGAGATCGATAACCGTGGCAGCAGTTTCTACCTCGGTATGTATTGGGCTCAGGCTCTGGCCGAGCAGGACAAGGACGCTGCTGTCAAGGCCAAGTTTGCCAAGGTTGCCGCTGATCTTGAGGCGAATGAGGAGAAAATCAACGCCGAACTGCTGGCTGCCCAGGGTTCTCCGGTCGATATCGGTGGTTACTACAAGCCCGATGCCGCCAAGACTGAAGCTGCCATGCGTCCCAGTGCTACCTTGAACGCTATTATCGACGCAATCTAAACTGACATTTTGTCGGTTGTAGAGCAACAGAAAGGCCCGCGCCGGCAGCGCGGGCCTTTTTTACGTCTGGTGTTGTCCTACGGCCTGGCCAGTGTTTCTATCTGCCAGCCGTTACCGTTGCTGAACAAACGTACGCTGCCATCAATATCGGTACGCAACAGACGAACATGCCGTTGGTGCAGAGCTTCAAGCACCTGTTGGTGAGGAAAACCGTAGTGGTTGTGGTAGCCTACACTGGCGACTGCCCACTGTGGTGTGGTAGCGGCCAACAGCGGCTGCGGCAAGGAGTAGCGACTGCCGTGGTGGGGCAGCTTTAGCAGGGTGATCGGGCCGGGTAGTGGCTGCTCCAGCAGTTGTGCCACGCCGTGTCGTTGTAGATCGCCGGTGAGCAGTATGCCGTCGTTGCCGTAACCGGTATATAAGACCAGACAGCGGTCATTCATTTTTGCCTGCCTGTCAGGGGGGACAAACAGCGCCAGGTGCACGGGAGACGAAGCTGGTATTTCTGTCCAGCCCGGTGGGAAGCGACGCATGGGGATCTGGCGTTCATACAATAACCGGCGCAGGGCCGGGTCAATTTCTTGCGTTGCTATGGAATACCAGAACTGTTTTATCCCAAAATGTTTGATTACATACAATAATCCCTTACGGTGATCGGGATGGTTGTGGGTGAGAAGGACGGCATCAATAGTGTCGATTCCCAGCCGCCCTAACGCCGGCGCCAACAGGCGTTCGCCCACGTCAAAATGTTTGCTGTATAACCCGCCGCCATCTACAAGAATTATTTTATGTCCTGCCCGCAGCAGCATCGATTCCCCCTGGCCGACACTGAATGGAATCAGTTCCAGCGGCGCGCTTTGCCGTGGCAATAGTGTCAGTGCCAGTAGCAGAAGGCAGCAGCAGCCCCCGCGCAGTGCTGCGCCGTGGTGTCGGGCGATGGCGCACAGCAGGGTCAGGCATAGTGCCGCCACCAGAGCATGTTGAGACAGGGTAAGGTAGAGCAGGTGCCTAGGCAGCAGGTGGGTCTGTACCCAGTCGGCAGTAGTGATGGTTTGTTCGATAAATAACAGCGCTGTTTGCAACAATGCTGCTGCTGGCGGTTGAGTCAGCGGTGCCAGGGCGGTGCCGATCAGCGTTAGCGGTACTGCCAGCAGGCCGATAACGGGAATGGCGAAGAGATTATTAACCAGGGCGGCGGGTGCCAGCTGGTGAAAATGGTACAGGGCGATGGGGGCGGTGGCGACGCTGGCAGTAGTAGTGGTCAGAAGTGGCAGCAGCAGCCAGCGCCTGAGTGGTGTGTGCAGATATTGTTGCCACGGTTTC
>JAMOOS010000202.1 GCA_027065245.1 Desulfuromonadaceae bacterium
CAGCTATCTGCAGGCGAATCCTGACGTAAAAGTTGTTATTACCGGCAACTGCGACGAGCGTGGCAGCGATGAGTACAACCTGGCTCTCGGTGAGCGCCGTGCCGCCGCCGCACGTGACTACCTGGTTTCCATGGGTATCGACCCGCAACGCCTGAGCGTCATCTCTTACGGCGAAGAAAAGCCTCTCGATCCGGATCATAACGAAGCGGCCTGGGCCATGAACCGCCGGGCGGAGTTTGTGCCTCAGAACTAGGCTGAATTTACGGCATAACCGATGGTTGCCTAGCTACACAGGAGCCGCGCATTTTTTCAAGGTGCGTGGCTCTTGTGGTTTGAGCCATACAGATGAACAGCAGTACAGGAGAGGATGTAGTTATGACAGTTGGTATCCGGTTGATGGTGATGGTGTCCCTGATGTTGGTGCTCGGTGGTTGTCTTACCTCGCCGCAGCAGATGCAGTTTCAGGCGCAGTTGAACTCCTTTGACAAGCGGCTGCAGATGATCGAGCAACAGCCGGCACCATCTGCTGCCGACGGCAATCGCCTTAACGTTATCGGTCGCCAGCAGGCCAACATGCGTGCCGATCTGGACAGCCTGCGTGCCGAAGTTCAAACCCTCAGTGGCCGCCTTGACGACCAGCAGCACACCATCGCCCAACTGCGCGACGAAATGAAGGTTACCCTGGACGATCTCAGTCTGCGGGTAGCGGCGCTGGAAAACAATGGCACGGTTAAGCCGACACCAACGGCACCGGCATCCCCTGGCGCAACAACTCCTGCCGCTGTCGCCACTGCGGCGACACCACCGGCAACATCACCGGTGGTAGCCGCCGCAACATCAACGCCAGCCGCAACATCGGCAGCACAACTGTACAAGAAAGCTCTGCGTCTGGTGCAGCAGGAAAGAAAGTTTTCCGCCGCACGCAACCTGTTTCAGCAATTTGTCCAGCAATACCCTGCAGACAAGCTGACGGTCAACGCCATGTACTGGATTGGCGAAACATACTACGGCGACAAGGATTACGAAAAAGCGATCCTGCAGTTTCAGGATGTAATCCAGAAATATCCAACCCATCCCAAAATCCCCGCCGCCCTGACCAAGCAAGGGCTGGCATTCTACGCCCTGGGTGATGTAACCAATGCACGGGCAATTCTCAACAAGGTGGTAGCCTCATATCCCGGCACCCCCGAAGCTGACAAGGCACGCAAACTGTTAAAATCATGGAAATAAACAATTGCAATAGCGGCGACGAACTGCTGCGTTTTTCTGCTGCGGACAGTGCATTGCGGGTAAGCGTGGCACGCACCACGGCGCTGGTTGACCATATCTGCCACCTGCATGGCACTGATCCTACCGCCAGTGTCGCTCTGGGACGGCTGGCCACAGCGGCAGCACTGATGAGCAGCCTGCTCAAGGATGATCAGCGTCTGGCTCTGAGCGTGGAGGGGAACGGGCCGCTGCGCAAATTGCAGGCTGAAGCCGACGCCTGTGGCAGTGTGCGCGCCACGGTGGCACAGCCACAGTGCGGTGTTGCGCCGCGCGATGGCCGTTACGATGTCGCCGCCGCCGTCGGCAAAGCCGGTTTTCTGCAGGTGATCAAGGATCTGGGGCTGAAAGAACCGTATCGCGGCATGGTGCAACTGGTAAGCAGTGAAATAGGCGAGGATATCGCCTGGTATTTTACCAACTCGGAGCAAATTCCCACGGCGGTGGGGCTGGGAGTGGAGCTGGATAAAAACGGCGCTGTAGCGGCAAGTGGCGGTTACCTGATTCAGGCTATGCCCAACGCCGACAGTGCTGCCATTGAGCGGGTGGAAAGTAA
>JAMOOS010000203.1 GCA_027065245.1 Desulfuromonadaceae bacterium
GATCACCAGTTGTTGCACACCATCGGTCATTACCACCCGCCGGTGGAGGGACACAGCGGCGGTGAACAACCGTTCATCGACAGTTTGCACATGCACACCAGCTGGTATCTGTACCTGATGCCGGTAATTGGCGGCTTGATCAGCGGTTTTCTGGTGTATACCTATGCTCCTGAGGCAGAAGGACATGGTACTGACGGTGCCATCGAAGCCTATCATCAGCGCGGCGGCCTGATCCGCAGCCGTGTCCCTATAATAAAAACCGTTGCCTCGGTGGCCACCATCGGCACCGGCGGCAGTGCCGGGCGCGAGGGGCCCATCGCTCAGATCGGCGCCGGTTTCGGCTCTTTTGTCGCCACCCGGCTTCGGCTGAGTATCGCCGACCGGCGCGTGCTGCTGCTGGCGGGGATGGCCGGTGGTATCGGTGCCACCTTCCGCTCGCCGCTGGGCGGGGCGCTGTTTGCCGTCGAGGTGCTCTATCGCGGTCCGGAATTTGAGCACGAAGGGCTGATCCCCAGCATTATCTCCTCCATTACCGCCTATTCCCTGTTCGGCGCGGTAACCGGCTGGACGCCGTTGCTGGCGACGCCGAGCTTTAAATTCGAGCATCCGCGCGAGCTGTTTGTTTTTCTGCTGCTGGCGTTGGTGTGCGCTGTGCTGGGGCTGGTGTATGTGCGGGTGTTTTACGGTATGCGCGATCTGTTTCACCGCCTGCCGCTGCCCAACTGGCTCAAACCGGCGCTGGGCGGATTGCTGCTGGGGCTGCTGGCCATGGTGGTGCCGCAGGTGCTTGGCTCCGGTTACGGCTGGGTACAATCGGCGTTGTACGGCCACATGGCATTGTGGGTGATGCTGGTTATCGCCCTGGCCAAGATTGTCGCCACCAGCCTCACCATCTCATCCGGCGGCAGTGGCGGTGTCTTTGCCCCCAGTTTGGTGATCGGCGCCATGATGGGCGGCGCTTTTGGCGCCATGGCTGAAGCGCTGTTTCCCAATCTGGTGCCAGATCCACAGGCTTATGTGCTGGTGGGGATGGCCGGATTTTTCGCCGCTGTGGCCAACGCTCCCATTTCCACGTTGATAATGGTGAGTGAGCTCACCGGCAATTACGGCCTGCTGGCACCGCTGATGCTGGTGTGCGTGGTGGCGATGATTGTGCTGCGCAGTAACAGTATCTACGAAAAACAGGTGGCCGGACGCATCGATTCACCGGCGCATCTGGGCGATTTTGTCATCGACGTGCTCGACGGTATCCGGGTGGAGGAGCTGGCCGACAAAGGCTTTGCGCCGACACTCATACCGGCCGACATGACTCTGACACAGATACTGGAGGAGATTGCTGACGCCAAGGGTGCCTATTTTCCGGTGGTGGATGCCCGGCAGCGGATGGTGGGAATCTTCTCCCTCAACGATATCAGGCGTATTCTCAACGAGGATATTCCGCCGGGGCTGGTAGTAGCGGAGGACATCGCCACCCACAATGTTATTTATGCCCTGCCGCGTGAACATCTTACCGACATGATGAAGAAACTGACCGCGCGCAATTTAGAGGAGATTCCGGTGGTGGATGCCTACGAGCATGATCGGGTGCTGTTCATGTTGTCGCGGCGGGCGGTGCTGGCCTACTACGCCGAGCAGGTGGAAAAAGCGCGCGGTAATTTGGCAGAATAGACCCGCAGCAGTATGCAACATGCTGCGGGCCACCTGGTTGCGGTTATTTGTCGTCCATCACTTCGCGCCGTTCGTCCATCACCTTGACCGCGCACAGATCACCGCACATGGTGCAGGCGCCGTGTTCGTCGGCAGCTTTGTTGGATTCGCGCCGCAGGCGCGCTTTGGCCGGATCGATGGCGAGGGCGAATTGAGTTTCCCAATCCAGATCCTTGCGCGCCCTGGCCATGGCGTTGTCCTTTTCGATGGCGCCGGGTACCCCCTTGACGATATCGGCGGCGTGGGCGGCGATGCGGCTGGCGATCACCCCTTCGTGCACATCGTTGACATCGGGCAGGCACAGATGCTCACTCGGTGTCACATAGCAGAGAAAATCGGCACCGGCACTGGCGGCAATGGCACCGCCGATGGCGCAGGTGATATGGTCGTAGCCAGCGCCGAGATCGGTAACCAGCGGGCCGAGCACGTAGAACGGCGCGCCGTGGCAGATCTGTTTCTGCAGTTCGATATTGGTGGTGATCTGGTTCAGCGGCACATGCCCCGGCCCTTCGATCATTACCTGAATGCCGGCATCCCAGGCGCGGTTGGTCAACTCGCCGAGAATGAGCAGTTCCTGAATCTGGGCGCGATCGGTGGCATCCTGCAGGCAGCCGGGGCGGAAACCGTCACCGAGCGACAGTACCGCGTCGTAGGGGCGTACCAGCTCCAACAGGCGGTCGTAGTACTCATACAGCGGATTCTCCGCCTTGTTGTAAGCCATCCACTTGGCGGTAAACGAGCCGCCACGCGATACCACCTCCATCACCCGGCCTTCGCGATCCATCCGCTCTAAAGAGGTTTTAGTGACACCGCAGTGAACGGTGATGAAATCGACGCCATCGTCGAGATGTTTTTTGATGCCGTCAAAAATCTCGTCCACCGTCATCTTGACCATGGCTTTCTTCTTTTTGGCGATGGTGTCCACCGCCGCCTGATACAATGGCACGCTGCCGATGCAGGCATCGGTTTCGGCGATGATGGCGGCCCGGATCTCGTCGATGGGACCGCCGGTGGACAGATCCATTAAGGCATGGGCACCGGCGGCCACGGCGATGCGTGCTTTCTCCATCTCCTTGTCGATGCTGGTGTCATCCTTGCTGGTGCCGATGTTGGCGTTAACCTTGGTGGTCAGCCCCTTGCCGACTGCCAGCGGTTTGCCGTTTTTGCGCTTTACGTTGTGACAGATACAGATCGTACCTTCCGCTACGCGCTGGCGCAGCCACTCGGCGTCTACCCCTTCGCTCGCGGCGGCCTGGCGCAGGGTGTCGGTGATGATGCCCTGGCGGGCGGCTTCCATTAACGTCATGATGATTATCCTTCGTTATTTTCAGTGATGCCGACCGCAGTTGAGTTGGTCGGCGAGTTTGCGGCTTGCGCTGTAGTGATTTACCGGGCCGTGACCGCCGCCGATGGGGATGGCGGTGGCGATGGCGCTGCTTATGAACTGTTTTGCCAACGCTACCGCGCGCGGTAACGCTTGCCCCTGCGCCAGCAGGGTAGCGATGGCGGCGGCGCTGGTGCAGCCGGTGCCGTGAGTGCTGGTGGCGGGGATACGTTCGCTGCAAAAGTGGTGCAACTTGTCACCGTACAGCAATACGTCCACCGGCTCGGCGGCCAGATGCCCCCCCTTGAGCAGTACGTTGGCGGCCCCCATGTCGCGCAGGATGCGGGCCGCCTTTTCCATGGCGGCGACGGAAGTAATGGCGCAGTCGCACAGTTTTTCCGCTTCGGGGATGTTGGGGGTGAGCAGATAGCTGCACGGCAGCAGTTGCTCTCTGAGGGCAAGCAGTGCCTGGTGCTGAAACAGATTATCGCCGCTGGTGGCTACCATCACCGGATCGATCACTGTCAGAGCCTTATGCTGCCTGACAATATCGGCAACGGTAGTGATGATTTCGCCATTGTGCAGCATGCCGGTTTTGATCACATCGATGGCAATATCGTCAAGCACCGTTTCCATCTGCTGGCGGACAAAATCGGCTGGCAGCGGATGGATAGCGGTAACCGAGCAGGTGTTCTGAGCGGTAACAGCGGTGATGGCGCTGCTGGCGTAGCCGCCTAACAACGTGATGGTTTTGATGTCGGCCTGGATACCGGCGCCACCGCCGCTGTCGGAACCGGCAACGCTGAGGACACTGCCGCACGGCAATGGCTGGCGGCGGCGGAACTGCAGCGCCATCTCATGGGCGGCGCGGGTAGGGGCGGGATTGTCCATAATGGCTGAGACCACTGCCACCGCGTCGGCACCGGCGCCAAGAGGCGCATCCATATTGCTGGCATCGATGCCGCCGATGGCGACTATGGGCAGTTGCACAGCGCGGCGGATTTCGCGCAGCTTGTCTACGCCGATATGTACCGCGTCCTGTTTGGTGCCGGTGGGATAGATGCTGCCGACACCGATATAGTCAGCTCCGTCCATCTGGGCTTTGAGCGCCTGGCGGGTGGTGCGGGTCGATACGCCGATGACGGCAGATGTTCCCAGGGTGCTACGCGCCGCCGCCACGCTGCCGTCCTGTTGCCCCAGGTGGACACCGTCGGCGTTGCATTGCCGCGCCAGTTCAATATCGTCGTTGATAATGAACATGGTGCCGGTTTTGTGGCATAACTGTCGCAGCGCGACGGCGTCAGGCAGTTTGTCGCCGCGACGGCGCTGTTTGTCGCGGAATTGTACCACTTGCACCCCGCCGTCAATAGCAGCGCTAACCTGCTGATAAAGTTGCGCACCGCTTTTGTTGTCGCTGATGAGATATACACCGGCGATGCGTTTGCTGACAGTGGAATTGTGGTGAGATGATGTCATAAAAAAACCGCAGCCGACACGGACGCGGTCAAAACACTGTCGCAAGCGGCAGATGTTTGCGGCTACGCTTCCCTACGCCGGCATAATCCGGATCAGGTTCCAAGGGTCGCCCGCAGAACTGCCAGATGGCAGTTTGTTGGGCTCTCAGTATGGCACTCCCCCAGCATTGAACTTACCAGTATTAACTCAAGTATTAACCTACTGTGCGACCGCTAACGGTCAACGCGAGGTTAGTGTATAGCGGCAGTCGTGTCAACCATCCATTTGGCGTTGGTGTGTCGGCTGATAAACGGGCAGTGTTAAAAATTAATTGCACAACTTATTTTGTTCAGGGTAGTATCGACGGCTGTTGACGAGTCTGTTTTTTTGCACGACAAGGGAGTTTTTTATGCGTGATGAACGTTGGGTAAGCACCGGATTTTTCGATATTGACAATATTTTGGATGGGCTACGTATAGGCGATAACGTGGTATGGAAAGTTGATCGCATTGAAGACTACCAACATTTTGTTACTCCCTTTGTTGATGAGGCGTTGGCCAACAACAGAAAAGTGGTTTATATGCGTTTTGGTAAACATGCCGCACTGGTGGAACCGCGCGCTGGAGTTACCATCCATGAATTAGACGCCTACTGTGGATTTGAGGCGTTTGCCACCCGCGTGCATCAGATTATAACCGATGAGGGTGTTGGTACTTTCTATGTGTTTGACTGCCTGACTGATATTTTAACAGCCTGGGCTACCGATCGCATGTTGGGCAACTTTTTTCAGGTAACCTGCCCATATCTGTTTGAGCTGGATACCGTTGCCTATTTTGCCTTCAAACGGGAGAGCCTGTCGCTGAAATCGGTAGCAAAAATACTTTCCACCACCCAGTTGATGATCAACCTGCCTTACGAAAATGGTCAGTTGCAATTTCATCCCATCAAAGTGTGGCAACGCCACTCCCCCACCATGTTTCTGCCCCATATTCGCCAATCCAGCGAACGTTTTGTGCCGGTAACTAATAGCTGTCAAGCCACCGATCTGTTGCGGCAGCGCAGTATGTCCAATCCTCAGCGGCAGTTGGATCATTGGCACCATCTGTTTATACGTGCCGAAGAATTATTAAAGGGGCAGCCCAGTGATGCGGAAAAAGACAGGATGGTGGAAGAACTGTGCCAAAGAATCATCGGCAGAGATGAACGGGTACTGCAACTGGCACGCAAGTATTTTACTGTGGAAGGCCTGTTGAAAATCAAGTCGCGCATAATCGGTACCGGTTATATTGGTGGAAAAGCGGTGGGGATGTTGCTGGCGCGTAAAATTCTCCAATACGATACCGAGCACGATTGGAATGCCAACCTTGAACATCACGATTCGTTTTATGTCGGCTCCGATATTTATTTTTCATACATCATCCACAACGGTTGGTGGAAACTGTTTATGCAGCAGAAAACCGAGGACGGATACTTTAAGTGTGGCGCGGAATTACATGAAAAAATGCTTCACGGCGAGTTTTCTGAAACAACACGAGCCGAATTGAAAAAAATGCTCGACTATTATGGTCAGTATCCAATTATTGTTCGTTCAAGCAGTTTGTTGGAAGATGGTTTTGGCAACGCCTTTGCTGGTAAATACGACAGTTTTTTCTGTGTCAATCAAGGATCACCGGAACAACGCTACGAACAATTAACCGATGCCATTCGCCGGGTATTTGCCAGCGCGATGAGCGTGGATGCCCTTACCTATCGCAAACAGCGGGGGCTGGATAAAAAAGAGGAGCAGATGGCATTGCTTATCATGCGAGTCTCCGGCTCTTACCACGGAAAATATTATTTCCCTGAACTGGCAGGGGTGGGCGTATCCTACAATACTTTTGTGTGGGATAAAGAGATGGATCCCAGGGCGGGTATGTTGAGGCTGGTTTTCGGAATGGGAACGCGAGCTGTGGACAGGGTTGAGGGGGACTATCCACGTATTGTTGCCTTGGATTGCCCTTTAAAAAAACCGCATGCGGGGATGGATGACACACGCAAGTTTTCGCAACGCGATGTCGATCTGCTCAATATCGCCGACAATAAACTGCAAACGGTTCCCCTTACGCTGCTCAATCGTGAGATTGATAATCTGCCGATGGAAAAATATGCGGTACGTGATTACGAAACTATGCAACGTATGGAAGCGCGCGGTCAGGGCAGGCAAAATGCGTGGCTGCTTACCTTTGACCACCTGTTATCAGAAACGCCATTCAGTTCCATGATGCAAAACATTCTCAAAACTCTGGAGCGAGCCTACGACTATCCCGTCGATATTGAGTTCACCGTTAATATTGTAGATGAACAGCCTCGTATTAACATTGTCCAGTGTCGTCCACTGCAAACTCAAGGGCACGATAAACCCGTTGTTCTGCCCGACAACGTACCCACGGAGCAAATTTTTCTATCGACTAAAAGTAACTTTATGGGCGGGAATATCTCCCATGATATTAGCTGGCTCATCTGGGTTGAGCCAGCGGAATACACCAGACTGAGTACCACCGCCAAATATGATATAGCTCGCCTGGTAGGTCGCATTAATAAACGTATTTGCGATCGTCAAAACAACCAGACCTTGTTGATGGGGCCGGGGCGCTGGGGCACTTCGACACCGGAGCTGGGCGTACCCATATCTTTTTCCGAAATCAGCAATATCACTGCTCTGTGCGAAGTAGCATTTACCACCGGCGGGCTTATGCCGGAGCTATCGTTTGGTTCCCATTTCTTTCAAGATTTGGTTGAAGCCGACATCTTTTACCTGTCACTGTTCCCCGAAGGGGAAGATGTGATTTTTGATAAAGAGTGGCTCGACAAACAACGCAATAATCTAGAAGGGATGTTACCCAGTTACGCAAAATATAAACGCGTAATAAAAATAATAAAGTTGGACACACCGTTGCAACTTATGTCCGATATCGTCAGTCAAGAACTGCTGTGTTTGCGTCCAGAATAGATTCCTGACCAGGCAATTCAGGCAGGCACAAAAAAACCCGGTTAACGCCGGGTTTTTTTGTGCCTTATGTTAAATTCGTTATAGCTACAGCTTAAATAATACCCATTGCCAGCATCGCTTTGGCTACGCGGATAAAGCCAGCACAGTTGGCACCGACCACATAGTTGCCCGGAGTACCAAACTCTTCAGCGGTTTCGTAACAAGATTGATGGATGTTTTTCATAATCTTCTTCAGTCGCTCTTCAGTGTATTCAAATGACCAGGAATCACGCGTGGCATTTTGTTGCATCTCCAATGCCGAGGTAGCCACGCCACCAGCGTTTGCTGCTTTACCTGGACCATAAGCAATGCCGGCATCGAGGAATACTCTGACACCTTCAGGGGTGGTGGGCATGTTCGCCCCTTCACCAACAGCAATACAGCCATTATCAACCAGCATTTTTGCATCGGCGCCGTTGATCTCATTTTGCGTAGCTGAAGGCATTGCCACCTGGCAGGGAACTTCCCAGATGTTGCCACCAGCAACATATTTGGCATCTTTATGGTACTTGATGTATTCGCTGATGCGGCGCCGCTCGATCTCTTTAAGTTGCTTGACCAGATCCAGATCGACACCTTTCTCGTCGTAGATATAACCGCCGGAATCGGACAGGGTAACCACCTTGCCACCAAGCTGATGAATCTTTTCGGTGGTGTAAATTGCCACGTTGCCCGAACCGGAAACCGAGCAGATTTTGCCCTCAAGGCTATCGTTACGTACTTTGAGCATTTCGTCTACAAAGAATACCGCACCGTAGCCAGTAGCTTCGGTACGTGCCAGAGAACCGCCCCAAGTCAGCCCTTTACCAGTCAACACGCCAGCTTCCCAGCGATTGGTAATGCGCTTGTACTGGCCAAACAGATAGCCGATCTCACGCCCGCCAACACCAATATCACCTGCCGGGACATCGGTATGCTCACCAATATGACGATACAGCTCTGTCATAAAGCTCTGGCAGAAGCGCATTATCTCGCCATCGGAGCGACCTTTAGGATCGAAATCGGAACCACCTTTGCCGCCGCCGATAGGCAGACCGGTAAGAGCATTTTTGAAAATCTGCTCAAACCCGAGAAACTTGATGATGCCCAGATACACCGAGGGGTGAAACCGTAAACCACCTTTATAGGGACCTAATGAGCTGTTGAACTCAACACGGAAACCACGGTTGATTTGTACCTGCCCCTTATCGTCTGTCCAGGGTACCCGAAAAATGATTTGACGCTCAGGCTCGCAAATACGCTCAATAATTTTGTGCTGAGCGAACTCGGGATATTTGACTAAAACCGGGCCAAGAGATTCCAGCACTTCGCGTACCGCTTGATGGAACTCGGTTTCGCCGGGGTTTCGATTTAAAACTTCTTGAAAAAGAGGCTCAATTTTTTCGTCAATTGCAGAAGTCATGTGTCTGCTCCTTTTTGAGGGTAAAAGATGCCAAATAACAACGGTTGCTAAAAACTACAAACAAAGCAGCTCATGTCCATGCGACTATGTAGCCTTGCATATCAGCACATAAGGATGGACACGCGGTTGTCACAGGCCAGCATAAAGCGTACCAAAATTAAGAATGTGATACGGAGGTTGGGCTAACTAGCTAATTTAAAACAACTATTTTTCTATCTTGGCAGCGGTAACCTAATCCTGTGGGCGTGTGGGGTGTGTTTGTATGGGTATTAAAACGACTCAGCAGAGTACTTACTGGGCAATTCTTCCGCACGCTTCATGCCAGTCATGATTGCAGAAGGTCGGTTGCGTTGTCTGGAGGTGACCTTGTGGTGCGGCGGGGGATGTTGTAGCTTTGGCGCCAATTTGTATAAAAAACAGGAGGGTAAAACTAATTGCACAACGTGTTGTATTTGGGGTAACATCCATGCTTACGCTGACTTGGCAGGCTGAAAAACTTGAGGGATTGTTTACGGGTGGTTTTAATTGGTGGCTAAATGAACATTAGTTTGCTGTCACGGCGGGTTGCGGTGCCGGTGGGCAGGTGGAGGTCGTGTGGATTACGCGGTTCTGGTGGAAAATAGTAACGATGTTATCCAGGTCGTTGATTTTGACGGGAAAGTCATCTATGTAAATCAAACGTGGCGCGAAACCTTCGGTTACAACAACGAAGATCTGAAGACGTTTAACTTTTTCAACCTGTTACATGATGATTGTCATTGTG
>JAMOOS010000204.1 GCA_027065245.1 Desulfuromonadaceae bacterium
ATCAGCATGCCCAGATCGCCGTGAATCCCCTCGGCGGGATGGAGGAAAAACGCCGGTGTACCGGTAGACGCCATGGTGGCGGCAATCTTCTGGCAGATCAGCCCCGATTTGCCCATACCGGTGATCACCACCCGGCCGCTGCAGGCGGCGATCAACTCCACCGCGCGCACAAACGAGTCGTCCAGCCGGGCGCGCATGGCGCTGATGGCCGCAGCTTCTATACTAAAAGTCTCGCGCGCCACCTCCAGGCACGCCTGAGCGTGTCGGTCAGTCATGCTACAACTCCTTTACCAGCGCGTCGATGGCCAGCAGCGGTTCCAGCAAAGCACGCAAATCGTCAAGATACAGAGAATTCGGCCCGTCGCAGCGGGCGCACTGCGGGTTCTCATGCACCTCCCAGAACAGGCCGTCTATACCGCTGGCCACGGCGGCGCGCGACAGCGCCGCCACATACTGACGCTGGCCGCCGGAGCAGCCGTCGGCGCCGCCGGGCAATTGCACCGCGTGGGTGGCGTCAAAAATAACCGGCACCTCCATCTCGCGCATGATGCTCAGCGACCGCATATCCACCACCAGATTGTTGTAACCGAAGCTGCTGCCCCGCTCGGTAAGGAGAATATTGTCGTTACCACTGCTGCGCACCTTGGCGACAACGTGGCGCATATCCCACGGCGCCTGAAACTGTCCCTTTTTCACATTGACCACCCGGCCACTGTTGCCAGCGGCAAGCAACAGGTCGGTCTGGCGACAGAGAAAAGCAGGAATCTGAATAATATCCAGCACTTCAGCAGCGGCAGTCACCTGACTGACATCGTGCACATCCGACACCAGCGGCAGCTCAAAACGCTCCTTCACCTGCTGAAGCAGACGCAGTCCCTCTTCCAACCCCGGACCGCGGTAGGAATCCACCGAGGTACGGTTGGCCTTGTCGTAAGAGGCCTTGAATATCAGGCCGATCCCCAGCTCGACGCTGAGCCGTTTGAGAAACTCGGCAATGCGGAAAGTGGTATCGGCATCTTCCAACACGCACGGACCGGCAATAAGCACCAGCGGCCTGCCGCCACCAAACACCACTCCGCCTGCATCAACTGCCGCCACCATCACTGCTGCCCTCCCGCCTGTTTCATGCAGGCACCGACAAACGATTCAAATAACGGATGCGGCTCCATGGGACGCGAGCGGAATTCGGGATGAAACTGACAGGCGAGAAACCACGGATGGTCGGCCAGTTCGACAATCTCCACCAGATCGTTCTCGCTGTTGACACCGGATATACACAACCCGGCCTGCTGCAGCACATCGCGGTACTGATTGTTAAACTCGTAGCGGTGGCGATGGCGCTCCGATATCTCTTTTTTCCCGTAGATACGCCGTGCCAGGCTCCCTTCGGCCAGTTCACACGGGTAGGCGCCAAGGCGCATGGTGCCCCCCTTGCCGGTGACGTTCTTCTGCTCCTCCATCAGGTCGATAACCTTGTTGGCCGCCTCGGCGCGAAATTCCGCCGAATAGGCGTCCTCCAGCTTGCACACGTTGCGGGCAAACTCCACCACCGCCATCTGCATCCCCAGACAGATGCCGAAAAACGGCAGTTTGTTCTCGCGCGCGTAGCGGATGGCGGCGGTTTTCCCCTCGCTGCCGCGCTCGCCAAAACCACCGGGAACAAGAATGCCGTCCACATCGGCAAAGGTAGCGCCGATACCGTGGCGCTCCAGCGATTCAGAATCTACGTACTTGAGCTCAACGCGGCAATCGTTGCCGATACCACCGTGAATAAGCGCTTCCGCCAGCGACTTGTAACTCTCCGTCAACTC
>JAMOOS010000205.1 GCA_027065245.1 Desulfuromonadaceae bacterium
GTAGAAGATTCCCATGCCGAGGATCATGGCATCCAGCGGGAAGAAGCCAGCGTTATGCAGATTGAGCAGTACGGTGGTCATGCCAAAGCCGAGCAGACCCAGGGGCGCAGGATTGGCAGTAGTGTCTTGCAGGGACAGATTTTGCAGTTCTTTTTCCATGGTTTTCATCTCCTTTGTCATTGCAGTGTGATTGTTTTCCGCCGCCTGATGCAACAGGTGCGGATATCGTTCTCCCAGTTCACGGTATTTGGCGCACTGGGTGTAATCGTCAGAGCAACAGCCGATAATTGTTCTCACATCGTGGGTGGATATGTAACCGCATCCAACATCGCAATAGTTTTCATCAAGACCGAAAAAGGGGCAGATGCTGTGATCGCGCATTGTTGTATTCGTCCTCGTGTTGTTTGTTGCCTTGTCCCATGAGCAATGGCCGTGCCAAGTTGGTTCGTGTGGAATAAAGTGCCGAAATATCAAGCCGTTATGTTGCTGCTGACGGCGCTATCACCACTTTTGTAGTTGGGGTTTTTGCAGAAATGCAAAAAATGTATGTTGATTGACGCAGTGCTGGCGGTTGGCTAACTAGTTGTAATTATTGCCAAGGTGCGTAATGGCGTACAGTGGCGCCGCTGATGGGGGGATTTTTGCATTTGTGCAATCGCGCCGGGTGGTTTTTCGCATTTGTGCGAAAATTGTGTTGGCAGCGCTTTGTTACATGTAATCGTCTTTGCTGATTTGATATTTTTTCAGTTTGCGATAGATAGTGGCGATATTCATCCCCGCCATTTGTGCCGCCTTTTCGATATTTCCAGCACACGATTTGAGGATGTTTATGAGGTAGCGGGTCTCAAAATCGCCCAGGGCGCTGGTATATTCCTGGGCGGTGCTCTGACTGACGGTGGAGGTGTCAATAAACTGTGCCAGCACCGCCAGAGTGATGAAATCGCCGCTTTCCATAGCCATACATGCCTCAATGACGTTTTTGAGTTGGCGGACATTGCCCGGCCACGAGAAGGAACACAGTTGCTGCATCGCCTCAGGGGTGAACCCCTGGACGCGGGTGGAGAATTTTTCGTTTTGTTCCTTGATGAAGTGGGCGGCGAGTATGGGAATGTCGGCACTGCGCTCGCGCAGGGGCGGTAGATGAATATTGACTACGTTAAGGCGGTAGTACAGATCTTCGCGATAATTACCGGCGGCCATCTCCTGATGCAGGTCGGCGTTGGTGGCTGAGACTATACGCACATCCACCTTTATCGGTGTAGTGTCGCCCACGCGCATAATCTCTTGCTCCTGCAGAAAACGGAGCAGGGTTTTCTGCACGTTTAGAGGTAGATTGCCGATCTCGTCGAGAAACAGGGTGCCGCCGTCTGCACTTTCGATAATCCCTTTGCGATCGGCTGCCGCGCCGGTAAAAGCTCCTTTTTTGTGGCCGAACAGTTCACTTTCCAGTACCGATTCGGGCAAGGCACCGCAGTTGATGGCCATGAAGCAGTTGTCGCAACGGGGCGAATGGTGGTGAATGGCGCGGGCAATCAACTCTTTGCCGGTGCCAGATTCACCGGTGATCAGTACCGATATATCGCGCCCAGCCACTTTTTTTACCGTATCCAGCACCTTGTTGAGCTGTGGTGACGAACCGATGATGCCGGCGAAACCGTGTTGTTGCCGCAACTGGTGTTTAAGCTGACAATTTTCTGTTTCGAGCTGGCGATGTTTCAGGGCGTTTTTAACCCGGTAGATCAATTCTTCCGGTTCGAAGGGTTTGGTAAGCATGTCGTAGGCGCCGTTGCGCAGTGCCTGGATG
>JAMOOS010000206.1 GCA_027065245.1 Desulfuromonadaceae bacterium
AACTGAACCGCCAACGGAACCACCGGCGGAGAATACGCCACCAGTCGCCAGTGATGATAGCAACAGCATTGCCGAAACCGCTACTACCGCGGCCACAGGCAACGTGCTTGGCAACGATAGTGATGCCGACGGTGACTCATTGGTGGTTACTGCGATAGACGGAAACAGCGGTAACGTAGGCAGCAGCCTTACCGGCAGTTACGGCGAGGTAACCATCAATGCCGACGGCAGCTACAGCTATAATCTGGATAACAGCAACACCAGCGTTCAAGGTCTCAACAACAGCGAAACCCTCACCGAGACCTTCGACTACACCATCAGCGATGGTCATGGCGGCAGCGACAGTGCAACGTTAACCATCACCATCACCGGCAGCAACGACGTACCTGTAGCCGTAGATGACAGTAACAGCCTGACTGAAGATTCCACTACAGCGGCCACGGGCAACGTGCTTGGCAATGACAGTGATGCCGACGGTGACTCATTGGTGGTTACCGCGATAGACGGAAACAGCGGTAACGTAGGCAGCAGCATTACCGGCAGTTACGGCGAGGTAACCATCAACGCTGACGGCAGCTACAGCTATCAAGTGGATAATGGCAATGCCGATGTTCAAGCTCTGAACGACGGAGAAACTCTCACCGAAACATTTACCTATACCATCAGTGACGGTCACGGTGGAACCGATACTGCTACGTTGACAATAACGGTCGTCGGCAGTACCGATATCCCCAATGTCCCGCCAGTGGCGGTAGATGACAGCAATACCGTTGACGAAGATGCGACAGCGGCTGTTAGTGGCAATGTTATCAGCAATGATAGTGACGCCAATGGTGATATGCTGGTGATAGCTGCTGTCGATGGTCAGATGAGCAATGTTGCCCACGGTGTGGTCGGTACTCACGGCACGGTAACCATCAACGCTGACGGCAGTTACAACTACGTGATTGACAACAGCGATCCGGCGGTACAGGCATTGAATCCCGGTGAAACTCTCACCGATACATTTACTTATACCATAAGCGACGGGCGCGGTGGTACAGACAGTGCTACTCTGGCCATAACCATTAACGGTCAGCAGGAACCACCGGCACTTGATCTCGACGATGACGACAGCACTGCTTTTGGTACCAGTTATCAGACCACATTTACCGAAAACGGCGCGGCGGTGGCCATTGCCGATGTCGATAGTGGCATAACCGATCCCGACGACGGTAATATGGAAAGTGCCACCGTGGTGCTGACCAATGCCCAAGCCGGCGACATCCTTGATGTAAGCGCGGTGCCGCCCGGGTTTAGCACCAGCGTCGATACCAGTGTGTCGGGGCGGATTACCGTTACTCTGGGCGGCAGTCACACGAAGGCTGACTACGCCGCTGCCATAAAAGCAATAACCTACAGCAACAGCAGCGACGATCCTGCAGGCGGTGACAGGGTTATTCAGGTGAGCGTCAACGATGGCGATGTCGATAGCAATGTCGCGCAGAGTATTATTCATGTCGTGGCGGTCAACGATTCGCCAATTGCGCTCAACGATACCAACAGTGTAGACGAGGGGGCAGCGGTTCCGGTAACCGGCAATGTTTTGACAAACGATAGCGACGCTGATGATGCGATTATTGTTGTCAGTGCCGTTGATGGCAGTAGCGCAAGTGTGGCTCAGCCGGTGGCAGGCAGCTATGGCAGCGTAACTGTTGATGCTGACGGCAGTTACAGTTATCAGCTTGATAACGGTAATCCGGCGGTGATGGCTCTCAATGTTGGTGA
>JAMOOS010000207.1 GCA_027065245.1 Desulfuromonadaceae bacterium
AATCCTGTTTTGCCACCAGCTCAGCTCTGGCTGTGGTGGACGCCGCCACCGTGGCCAGAGTAGTAATATCGCCACTGCCGATATCCTCCCGCAGGGCGGTTCGAATAATCCGTTCGATCTCAAACACCATCCATCTCCATAACAAACTGAAAATATTTTTCCTTACCCGGCAGCAACACCCTGGAAAAGCGCTGCCGGACGCTGTAAACCATCTACCATAAACCAGAGATGTGTCGGACTTTACGGATCGAAGCGAAAAAATCGACTAATCGATCACAGATTTTCGCTCGTTTGCAGGCGAATAGCCGTAGCTATCGGTCGAAAAGGAGCGGAAATACGCACCGGCCAGACGGTTTTGCAGCAGATTCATGGAAAGTCAAACACACTTCTAGTGCACAACGCTGTCAGAATATGCTAAAAAAGGACAATTGATAAGCAAAACTTCAAAGGAGTGCGCGGTGAAGGATAAAAAAGTGTTTTCCCGGCTGATGGCGGCGGTGGTTTTCGGTCTGTGCCTGCTGTTTGCCGTCTCCGGCTGTGTCAGCAAGGATACCTACCAGCAGGCGATAAACAAAAACGCCGACCTCAGCAGCGAGATGGCCAGGCTGCGGCATCAGATTGCCCAGCTACAGGCGGAAAAACAGGCAGTTGAACTGCAACTTGACGAGTGCAACTCCAGCAACAAGGAGCTTTCCGACGCTAACGCCGCCGCCAAAGCGGCGCTAGAGCGGCAGCGTAAAATGTTTGCCCGACGCATGGACGAACTGCAGCAGCAATTACAAGAGCTGGAAGAGCAGAAGCAGTTGGAAGAGCAAAAACGGCTGGAGCTGGAGAATGTAAGCCAGCAGCAGTCGGACGTCATAAAGAGCCTGGAGCAGAATCTGGCCAAAGAGCAGATCGCCCGCAAAGCGCGCATCGCCAAAATGGTCAGCACCTACAACAAACTGGTTGCCAGCCTTGAGAATGAAATACACCGCGGCGAGATAACCATCAGCAAGCTCAAAAACCGCCTTACCGTCAACATGGTGGAGAAAATCCTCTTCCCCTCCGGCTCAGCTACACTATCGGCATCGGGACAAAGAGTAATTCGTCAGGTAGGTGAAGTACTGAAAAAGGTAAACGACAAAAATATCCGCGTAGAAGGTCACAGCGACAATCTGCCCATCAGCAAAAAATTGCGCAGCCGCTTCCCCAGCAACTGGGAGCTGTCCGCCGCCCGTGCCGCCACCGTGGTACGTTTTCTTCAGCGCGATGTCGGCATATCCGGCAAAAAACTGGCCATTGTCGCCTACGGTCCCTATCGCCCGGTGGCAAGCAACGCCACTGCCAAAGGGCGGGCACTCAACCGCCGCATTCAGATTGTGCTGGTACCCAGGGAAAAATAACGGTCAATTACAGATTGAGGTTGCGCCAGACCCGCAACCACGATTTTTCCAGATTGATATCGGCAGTGGAATAATCTACCGCGGCGTCGGGTGAAAACCGGAGAATATCCACCATGCAGCTGCGATCGAGGGCAATTGATTCGCCCACATCCACCGCAGTAACCAGGTTGGCATCACCATCGCGGAAAAAACCCTGCGCCTTGCCTGCAATATAAAATATCAGCACCGCGCTGGCGCCGGTATGCAAATAAAGCGCACCATCGAAATCATCCTGCTCCACCCATGACAGCAATCTGCCGACATCGAGCAGGCACATCATCTGGTCGCGCACCTCCACAGAGCTCTGGCACACACGCTGAATCATGGGCATAAACTCGCCGTCCACCCGGTAAAATCCCAAAGTGGAAGAACCGTGCTGCACCATACGAAACAGCATATCAATGGCGGCGCTGCCGCGTATCCGCTGGCTGCCATTCTGCCACAGCGCTGCCACCACCTTGCCGGAGTTGTAGCACAACACGCCGTTGGAATCGGCGGCATCAAAAGCCAGATAGCCGCTAAAACCGGTGGCACACATTTTTAGAAAGGCATCGGGCAGTTTGAGCTTTTTCGGATCAAGGTGATTCTTGATCATTTTTCCGTACGGCAGCAGGCGCATTGTATCAAAGCTCTTCAATCAGGTGAAAGCAACTGCTCAGATTCGGCCAGTTGCTGTTGCAAATCGTCCCACTCTTCATACAACGTTTCCAGCCTGCCAGTCAATTCACTATGCTGCGCCGACAAATCATTAAACAGATCACCATTCTGATAAATCTCTTCCGTTGCCAGGCGCTGTTCCAGTTCGCCGTGCTGCTCCTCGGCAGCGGCAATAGCATCTTCCAGCTGTTCCAGTTGTCGTGTCAGCTTGCGCTGACGGCGCTGCTGCTCCTTGCGCTGCTGATGCTGCTGACGCCGCTGCTCCTTATCGGCAACCGGTGCGGCAGCCGTACCGAGATACTCCACCCGCCGTTCGCTGTGCTGAACGCTGGCGTCGTCCTGCTGCATACGCAGAAAATCGGCGTAATTGCCCGGATACGACTCAATCCCGCCATCAGCCACATCGACAATCCGCGTCGCCAGGGCATCAACAAAGTAGCGGTCGTGAGAGACAAACACCAGTGTACCGCTATAGCTGCGCAGTGCCTGCAGCAATACATCTTTGGACTGCAGATCCAGATGGTTGGTAGGTTCATCCAGCAACATCAAATTGGCCGGACGCAGCAACAAAATAGCCAGCGCTAGGCGATTACGCTCGCCGCCGGAGAGCACCGCTACCTTTTTATGCACATCGTCACCACTGAACAAAAACATCCCCAGCACATCACGCAGACGCGGCACCATCTCCACCGGCGCATTGGCGCGTATCTCCTCCAGCACAGTATTGGCCCGGCACAATACCGCTGATTGATCCTGGGCAAAATAAGCCAGTTCAAGATTATGCCCGGCAACCCTTTCACCGCTGCTGGGAGCCTCAATACCGGCCAATAAGCGCATCAGCGTCGACTTGCCAGCGCCGTTGGCGCCGATAAGGGCAATGCGCTCGCCGCGGCTAACCGTCAAATTGACATCACTGAGAACCTGATGTTCGCCATAACGCTGGCCAGCGTTGCGCAACACCACCAGCTCGCGACCACCACGCTGGGGCTGCGGGAACCTGAACGCAATTTTTTTGCGTTGTGGTGGAATTTTAATCCGTTCTATCTTCTCCAACTGCTTAACCCGACTCTGCACCTGGCTGGCCTTGTTGGCCTGATAACGGAAGCGATTGATAAACGCCTCCATACGTTCAATCTCCTCATCCTGACGCTGTTTAGCCGCACGCAGAGCCGCTACCCGCCGCTGCCGCTCCTCTAGGTACAGAGTATAATTGCCGGGATACTCAGTGAGGTCGCCATTCCAAACCTCCACAATGCGTTCCACCACCTGATCCATAAAATAGCGATCGTGAGAAACCAGCACTACGGCGTGAGGATAGTTGATCAGATAATTTTCCAGCCAGGTACGCGCCGGCAAGTCGAGATGGTTAGTAGGCTCATCCAGCAGCAGCAGATTGGGGCGCTGCAACAGCAGCCGGGCCAGAGCGATACGCATCTGCCAGCCACCGGAAAACTGCTCACACGGTTTTTCCCAATCCTCCTGAGCAAAACCGAGACCATGCAGCACCCGGGCGATATCGGCCTCCAGGGTAAAACCGCCACGGCGTTCAAACAACTCCTGCAGATGGGCATAGCGCTCAAGAACTTTATCATCATGCTCGCCGCTTAAGCGCTGTTCCAGCTCGCCTATCTCATCAGCCATGGCCAGCAGCTCGCCGCAGGCGCTGCGCACCTCGGCAAACAGCGTAGTGCCGGCATGAGTTAAACCGTCCTGGGGCAGATAACCAAAGGTGGTTCCTTTGGCGGCCTGCACCTCACCGGCATCAGCCTGCTGCAAACCGCACAGTAATTTCAGCAGCGTCGACTTACCCGCCCCATTCTCACCGCACAAACCGATACGCGCCCCGGGGCGGATGTGCCAGTTCACGCCGGAAAAAATCTTCCGCCCGCCAAAATCAACCTCTATGTCATTAAGATGCAACATCGTCGCCGTCCCTGTGCATTTCAGTTCCGTTTTATCAAATAGGCTACCAGCAGTACCGCAAAATGACAGGCAGTATAAAAGGAATGACAAGCGCTGGCAACACAGCCGTTACAACTTACGCCGATATAAATCGGCGCGGTTTCAACTTTAATGATGGTCGCGCACAGCGGCACGCAGAGATTTGGTTATGGAGCGTTTTTTCTTACGATCAAGCCGTTTCTGCCGGGCGGCGCGACTTGGACGGGTAGCGGTACGGGCCTTGCGCCTGGCCAGTGCGCTATGCAACAGTTCGCTCAGACGCTCGCAGGCGGCGTTACGGTTCATAGTCTGGCTACGATGCCGCTGCGCCTTGATTACTATAATGCCGCTGCTGCTGATACGCCGATCACGGCAGCTTAGCAACCGTTCCTTGTCCTCCTGCGGC
This sequence comes from Desulfuromonadaceae bacterium, assembly GCA_027065245.1. Lineage (GTDB taxonomy): Bacteria > Desulfobacterota > Desulfuromonadia > Desulfuromonadales > Desulfuromonadaceae > Desulfuromonas. The sequence goes on from JAMOOS010000207.1 coordinate 4,429, forward strand.
AACGACGAGGCGTTGATATCAAATGTGAGTACTACAGCGCTGGATACCTTGTTGACGTTCTGGCCGCCGGCGCCCTGTGACCGTACAGCGTGAAACACCAAATCCTCCAGACGTATTTCTGCTCCGTTATCCAGTTTGATCGGCATACAAGCCATGGAGATTTTTACCCTTCCGCCAGCAGTCTCACCACGGCATGCACCATATTCCGCGTGCCGGGCAAGTGCGGCAAAACAGCTTCAGGCAGAAAACGTTCCTGCGTTGGCGGGCTGCATCAACAATGTAACAAATTCATCGGCGGGTACCGGTCGACTCATCAGATACCCCTGGCCCTGCTGACAACCAAGACTGTTGAGAAACTCGAATTGCTCTTTGGTCTCTATCCCCTCAGCAATGACATTAAAATTCATTGCCAGCGACATTGATATCACCGCCCTGGTAATGCTGGCATCGTCACGATCGACGAGAATATCACGCACAAATGAGCGATCGATTTTAATTTTATTGAGAGGAAAACGCTTCAGGTACGCCAGTGACGAATAACCGGTACCAAAATCGTCCAGAGCTATACCAACTCCCATATCACTGAGATTCCGCATGATACCGATGGCTTCATCCACATTGTCCATTACCATGCTTTCGGTAATCTCCACTTCAAACAATTCAGCCGGCAAATCGTGCTTTTTCATAGACTTACTTATGTCATCCAGTAAAGTGGAGGAAAAAAACTGTCGTGCCGACACATTAACTGCCACCGGTACCCGGCCATATCCACCATGATACCAATGTGCCGCCTGCCGACAAGCCGCGTCTATTACCCAGGCACCGATGGGCACTATCAGGCCGCACTCTTCGGCAACAGGGATAAATTCTGTTGGCGCAATCATCTGACCATCAGTGCACCAACGCAATAGAGCCTCGCATCCGCACATTTCTCCACTGGATAAACTGTACTGCGGCTGGAAATGCAGAAACAACTCCTCTTCTTCCAGCGCCAGTTGCAGCCTGGTTTCGATATCAAAACGCTGCTGCACCTTGAGAGCCATATCGGAATGGTAGCTGTGGCAACTGTCGCGACCACTGTTTTTGGCGTGATACATGGCCACATCAGCAAATTTGACCAACTGCTCCGGTGTTTCGCCATGCTGAGGAAACACCGAAATTCCCATGCTGAATGTTACCACGACACTGTGGCCGCCGAGATCAACCGGCTGCCTTACCGCTTTCTGCACCTTGCCAACGACAAAATTCAGATCCTCCGGATCAATATTGTCGATGAGCATTACAAATTCGTCTCCACCAAAACGGGCAACGGTATCAACCTCGCGAATACTCCCTTTAAGGCGCTCAGCTATAGTTACCAGCAATTCATCTCCTGCATCGTGACCAAGGGTATCATTGATATTTTTGAAACGATCCAGGTCGATAAACAGCACCGCCAGACCGGTGTTACTGCCGCGCGTCCTGCTGCGTCTCGCCCTTGCTATCGCCTTGCGCAACCGATCGTGATACAAATTGCGGTTGGGGAGTTTTGTCAACGCATCGTGAGTAGCAAGAAAGCGTAAACCTTCCTTCTGAGTTTTAAGCATCTTGTCCTGCTGCTCAATACGGTGCAGCATAGCGTTAAACTGGCGACATAAATGCCCGAACTCCCCTCCGGTAGTGCTTTCAACGCGAGCAGAGAAATCGTTATCCCGGCTTACAACTTCCATAGTACTCATAAGATTATCAATCGGTCGCATAATGTGGCATTGCAACCGGGACGAAAGCATGATTGACCCCAGCAAAGCGACACAGAACAACAACATCAGGAACGCGACAAACTCTTTCTGAGGCGCATATACAGCGCTGAAATCAGCCACCAAAAGCAATTTGCCCAGTGTCTCCCCGTCAAGAACCATGGGAGTAACCAAAGAGAAAATATTGCCACCGGCCAGACGTTGCCTGCCAGTACCCACATATTCTCCCAGCAAATCACGTCCCTTATCTGTTGGTGCGTAGCTGACAAACAATTTTCCATCGGCATCAAACACCGCCGCCACCAAAATGTTCTTTTTGGCGGAAATTGATTGCAACAGTTTTCTGGCGCCGTTTTTATCTCCAAACGCCAGTGCCGCTGTACAGGACTGGCTGTATATCTTGCCCAAGGTGGACAATTCGACACTGTACCATCGCTCCAGGGTTTGCTGACGATGAACATAAAACGCCACCGATACCAGCGATAAAATTGTCGCGGTAACCAGCAACACTATTCCGTTGAGTTTATAACGGAGCGGCAAGCGGCCAATGAGATTGAAGACCATTCACACCTCAATAAATGCAGTTCAATTGCACGTCAGCCGCAGCTAAAAATCCCAGGTTAACCGGGCAAAACAACTGCGGCTGATCTCTGTAGCCGGGATAAAATACTCACCGACAAATTCCAGGTGTTTGCTGTCGAGCAGGTTTTTACCCGATATCTGCACTGCCACAGCGTCGTTGACCTGCCAGCAAATGTTGGCGTCCAGAGCGTAATAGCTTTGTATTATCACATCGTTGTAAAAAGCTGTCGGACTGGCAACATCCAGCCCACTCACATAGCGTCCGGCCAGGTTCAAACGTACGCTGTTACCCAGGTCGATATGTGTCATCAAGGCCAGTTGATGGCGCGGACTGGAGTGTTCATCAACAATGGCAGAAACAGAAAAGTCGCCGGGCGGATAATGTTTGGCGTGGGTACTTATTCGCAAATAAGTGTAGTTGAACTCGCTATCCATCCATGGCAACGGCTGCCAGCGAGTGCTGACTTCAAAACCATAACCGGATGCATCTATGTCGTTAACGATATTAATGGCACCGTGACCATTGTCACGATAACAACGCAAATCGTCATAATCGTTATAAAAAGCCGCCAGATCAAATGAGAACTGCTCGTTACCAACATAACGGTAACCGGCCTCGTAGGCCATCACGTTTTCCGATTCAAAATCGTTGCTACCTTGCACATGCATCTTGGAGTATGGATAGACATCCATCATCTTGAAAACAAGATATGTCGATCGCTCAAACCGGTTGGGCGTACGCACTGCCCGCGAAACCGCCGCCCACACCCGGTGATCGGGAGCCACCTTCCACATTAAACGTACGCTGGGCTGAACTTCAAAATCGGTATAGTCATTATGCTCAACCTTGCACCCGAGGGTAAGCCACACCTTGTCCGCCACCAGTGTTATCTCATCCTGAACAAAACCGCTGTACAGCCTGTTTGTATAGTCGTCACTGGAAAACCTGGCCATGTAGGTACTGTCGTAATTACTATCTATCAGACGGAAGCCAGCCCCCCACACGATATTATTGCCTTCGCACAGCTGAAACTGGTGCTGAAAATCGATATCAAGTGTATAATGACGCTCGTCGAAAATTATAGTATCCCGGTTGACATAATCGACATAACCTTTCAGGGTGAACGAGTTGCTGTCACTACAATTATGCTGCCAACTACCCATGATATTGCCACCAGACGATTCAGTATCGTCCCACACCACAGTGGGCAGAAACGCCTCGGTCCAGTACGGTGCCACCAGCATCTGCTGATCGCCGTCAAAGACACTACCCTGCATAGTCCAGGCATCGTTGTCACCGCCAACACCATCAAAGCGAATACTGGCACTTTTGATCCGCTCTCCGTCGTAAGCATCCACACCGTATGAATACAAACTAGAGGAATCAAAATCAATGTACTGTGCCGATATCCGCCCCTGGATATCAGTACCGACGTCAAATCCGTAGCGTACCGCGCCACGCCGATACTCATCATCACCAACATCAACACTTACATGCCCGCCTGAACTGTCCCCAGCTGAACGGGTGATGATATTGATTATCCCGTTGACAGCATTAGCGCCCCACAACGTAGCACCAGGGCCACGGATAACCTCTATCCGTTCTATATCTTCCAGCAGTAAGCCGAGATTAGCCCAGTATACGCCGGAAAATGTGGGGGAATAAATACTGCGTCCGTCGATTTGTACCAGCAATTTGTTGGAGAACAGCCCATTGAATCCGCGCGCCGATATTGCCCACCTGTTTGACGTGACTTGCGCCACGTTCAAACCGGGAACCTGGCGCAACAACTCCGGCACCGAAGATGCACCACTGTCGCGGATATCCTCCCGATTTATCACATACACCGCAGCAGCGGCATCGGCCATATTCTGTTTTTTACGGCTAACAGAGGTGATTTCCACATTCATCAGCTCAGCCAGACCCAACTCATATAAATCCACGTCAGCAGCAGCAAGCGGAGCCGGCAACAGCAGCAGCATAAGTACAATTGCAGGGAAATTGCGCAACACATCACCCAACGCCACAGATAAACCGTACTCGACCATGATTGTGTGTTTTATTTCACTCATTTATCGACACCCAACACTTCTGCCGCCAAGTTGTATACTTGGTAGCTTAATGCAATATCCTGCTCATCTACAGCTTTTCGGTTTATTATAAAACTCATCCTGCCGGCTTTTTCGCGCAATTCTATACATCCCCCATGAGCGGCAAACCCAGGCGTATCGCTCACGGTAAGAACGTGCCTGTGGCGCAGCAAGGCAACAACCTGTTCCACAGTCTCAAGATCCTTGTCAGCCACAAACACTACCTGAGCCGGAGGGATATTTTTTTTAAGCTTTAAAAAATCCGGCTCAAACGACACCTGTACGGCATGACCAGAAACCCGCCTGTTTGTCAGCGGCTGCAACGCATCCCCAAATGGATTGCCATCTGCCACGACAATACGCAACGGAGCATCCCCGGTCATAATGGCAGCATCTTTCCAATCGGTAAACTTCATAAAGTTGTAAATAAATGCCGCTTCCAGTCTATGAATCCTGTCTACTGCATCAGCGGCAGCTGCACTACCGTAGCCGCAGCAGGAGAATAACGCACCCACCATTAGCAAGCATATTTTCCACT
>JAMOOS010000208.1 GCA_027065245.1 Desulfuromonadaceae bacterium
CAGTTCCTGCCGTTCCAGAATCTGCTGCTTAAAATCGCCCCAGGTGGTTATCGTGTCTATGGTACGCAGCACTTTTTTCCACGGGTTGGCGGCTTCGTCTCGCTGCTGCTGTTCTTTACGCAACCGCTGCTGCCGTGCCTGCTTGCGCTGCTGGAGCACTTGTTCTCTTTGCTGCGCCAACTGCTGCCGTCTGCTCTGGCGTAACTGTTCTTTTTGACTACTTAATTTACGGTTCACCTCTTGTCGGCGCGTTACAATATCGGTGTATTCCTGCTCACTGCAAGGGGTAAGCATGAGCCAGCCGAAAGGGTATACCCCATCCGCCAGGGTGCGAGTGGTTCCGTAAGGGATATTGCTACCGTCATGTCCGCGCCGGGTAAGGGGTTTGTTATTTTTTACAGTTACGTATTCCACCTGACTGTAATGGCCTACCTTGAACACCATGCTGCCAGGTGGCGGCTGCAAAATAAGCGGCTCGATGGCAGATAATGCCTTGCGGGTTCGGGCAAAGTGAGGCTGACGCCAGAACTTATCCGCTTCGGCCTGGTAACGCTGTTTACTGTAACTGTTTACCAATTGCGCTAAATCGTTCCAGTCGAGTTTATTGCCGTCTTTTAGTGTCAATCGCCCCCCTCGTTCGCCAGCACGCCCCAACACAATCCGGGTTGCCAGCACCGCCGCCTGAGCATCGCCCAGCAAGCGGCTGGACATTGCCTCACACGGCGGATTGGGTCGTGGCTTGGCGTTTGGTTTTGGTATGCGTTTTGCTTCTACGGCGTTGACGAGGAGCGAACTGCCGCTCACGGCCTCACAATCGGCGATTTTAAGGGCCTGAAAACTGTTGTCGGTAATTCTGCCCAGGTATTGTTCCAGAGCTTTGTTTATCTCATTCACACGACTGCACCGTTTGAGCTGCAACTTTTTTTCCCGATCCAGCCAGTCGATTACCGCAGTGCGTATCGCTCCTTTGATACTGCTGCCGGGCAGTAGCGGGCCACCACCGCCGCCGATCAGGTTTGGTGCCAGCAGCATCTGATTGGGGCTGTCTGGCTGGTTGAGATGTTTTTGATACTCTGCTATCAGGTTATCGCCTATCACTAGGCAACTGCGGCGGGCATAGGCGGCGGCATCAATGTTATCAGCCATAAACTGGCGCATGGAGGCCACACTGCCCCCGGCAAAAATACGCGCCAGCTCTTCCGGATCGGGATAGTCGCCGGCCCAGGCACCCGGATCGATAAAGTGGCACAGATTTGTTTCTCCTTCTTGCTGAATAACGTAATTGAACGGGTCTACCTGCTCGCCACTGCCGATATGAACCGGGGTGAGTATCTCAACTTTTAGAAATTCGCTTGTCATGATTACACCTCCAGTTGCAGGTTCATGGTCAGCGGCCAGGTTATCTGGACGATATCCGGGTTGGAGTGGATATTGCGCAACACATAGCCACTTTGCGGCAAACGGGTGAGCACAGCCCCTTCGGTAATTGCCATAAACGGTTTTTTGAACGGGTTTTTCTCCCCAAAACCGCTCCAGGCACGGCCATGTTTTACCTGTGGCTGATAATAACCGGCAAAATCAGCCATATTTTCGTTGGCGACCAGTGATAACAGCAGCCGGGCATTGCCCTGTTGTGGCCAGCAATCTGTGGCAAAATTTTCATCACGCCGGAAAGTAAAATGCCCCTTGCCGGTACTGCTGTCGGCGCCAAAACCGCTACGACCAACATCGTCAAGCAATT
>JAMOOS010000209.1 GCA_027065245.1 Desulfuromonadaceae bacterium
CGGCGGCGTCCCGCGGCCACCGCTGAAAAGCAGCCTGCGCGGCCTCCCCCCCCACCTCAAACGCAGCCTGCTGCTCAATGCCGGCGCCATCATCGCCGCCTCGATGATCCTGGCCGCCAGCGCCGGCAGAATCGCCGAGATCACCGGCTGGGGCACCACCTTTGTCGGCAACAGCCTGCTCGCGGTCGCCACCTCGCTGCCCGAAATTGTCGTTACCTTCAGCGCCGTTCGCCTCGGCAGTTTCGCGATGGCGGCCGGCAATATCTTCGGCAGCAACATCTTCAATGTCACCATTCTTTCCCTGGCCGATCTCGTCTATTTCCACGGCTCGCTTTTCGCCGGCGCGGCCCCCGGCCAGGGTCTGATCGCCGCCATCGGCCTACTGATGACCGGGCTCTACCTCTTCGCCGGCCACTACGCCTCGGAAAGAAAGCTGGCCGGCCGCTGGCCGGTCGATTCCCTGCTCGTCATCGCGGTCTACCTTTTCAGCCTCTATGCCCTTTTTGTTTTGCGCTGATCAAAAAGCAAAGTAACTACTCACCCGGTCCCAGAGCGCCGGGCGCTTAAGGAGGCTTTCCTCCACTTCTTACGCTCGATTTCTGCTTTTCTAAGCACTCGCTGCGCTGAAATTGCCGAACTCGCGCTACCGCGCTCAAACAGCGGCAATTTCGGACGCGCAGTTTATGCCCTGCGGGTGCTCGCGCAAGAAACGCGACGAAATCTCGCGAGCCGTTCCGGAAAGCCACCTTAAGCGCTGTGCTTGAACGGGGGGAGAGCAGTTACCAAAAAACTTGACAAACGTCAGTATCCATTGTAAGCGGGGCTGATTTTTTGTTAAGAAAAATACAATAGACAGTTACCGGGCCAGACATTGAATAAGATGCGTGGCCCTCTAACACAATTAGAATCTAGAGGAGGGAACACCATGTCCATGCTCGACAAAACCAGCAAAGAGTTTATCGAAGTTCTGGCTTCCAAGGCCCCGGTTCCGGGCGGCGGCGGCGCGGCGGCTCTGGGCGGCGCCATCGGAATGGCGCTGTCCAACATGGTCGGCAACCTGACGGTCGGCAAAAAAAAATATGCTGATGTCGAAGACGAGGTCAAGGAACTGGTCGAGAGGGGCAACAAGGTGATCGCCGCCCTCGAAGAGTTGGTCGACAAGGACGCCGAGGTTTTCGAACCCCTCTCCAAGGCCTACGGCATGCCCAAGGATACCCCGGAACAGAAGAAACTCAAGGAAGAGACTCTGGAGAAATGCGGCAAAACCGCCTGCGGCGTACCGCTGGAGATCATGCGCCAGGCGTTCGAAGGTATCAAGATCCATCGCCGGATGGGCGAAATCGGTACCATGATCGCGATCTCCGACGTCGCCTGCGGCGTCGCCTTCCTGAAAGCCGCCCTGATTGCCGGCAGCCTCAATGTCATCATCAACATCAACGGCATCAAGGACCAGGAGTTCAACCGCAAGGCCAAGGAAGAGATGGATCGTCTCCTTGAGGAAGGTCAGAAGATGGCCGACGAAACCCTGGAACTGGTACTGGGCAAACTGCAAAAATAGGTTTACATTATTTGTAACTGCTCAGCTTCTGTTTCGTCGCAGCGCTTAAGGTGGTTTTTCGGAACGGCTCGCGAAATTTCGTTGTTTTTCTTAAGCGAATGGAGCGTCCGAAATTGCTGCTGTTTGAACGCGCAAGCGTGAGTTCAGTAATTTCAGCGCAATGAGCGCTTAGAAAAACA
>JAMOOS010000210.1 GCA_027065245.1 Desulfuromonadaceae bacterium
CCTGTGATAATCGCATACTTCTTTTGCGGTAAACAGCTCTTCCCCCTGTGTCAGGCTAGTTGTCGCCCATCTTTGAGTAATATGTGCTAATATGCGGGGCAAACGGAGATGAGGGAATCATGAAACGCAAACAAGCCAAATATTCAGATGAGTTAAAACAGAGCATAATCGCCAGATTGTTAGCGCCGGTAAATGCATCGATACCAGAGTTATCCAAAGAGAGTGGTATTCCTGTCGGCACTTTGTATACATGGCGGCATAAATATCAGGGTGATGCAACCACGGTAGCGCAAAGCAACAAGAATCAGTTCAGTGCTGCAGAGCGCCTGGACATAATCATAGCAACGGCAGCACTCAACGAGGTTGAACTGGGTGAATACTGTCGCAGTAAGGGGCTGTATCCAGAACAGATATCCGCGTGGAAGCAGGCATTGATCAAAGAAGATGCGGTTAAGCCAACGCGGGAGGAAAGAGCCCGTACCCGGGCGCAGGAAAACAAGATAAAATCGTTACAGCGAGAACTACATCGCAAAGAGAAAGCCCTAGCTGAGGCCGCAGCGTTACTGGTGTTGCAAAAAAAGTTACAGGCGCTGCTGGACAACGAAGAAGGGGAAGAAAAGTTTCCCACCAGCAGCGCCAGATAGTTGTGCACCTGATTGAAAACGCCTGTAATGCCGGAGCACGTTTCAGCCGCGCCTGTGCAGTTGTAGGTTACAGTCCGCGCACCATACAGCGCTACCGTCGTGGCGGCAGCATTAACGCTGATGGCCGCAAGGCGGCAGCGGCACGGCGGGTACCGGCCAACCGGCTGAAACAGCAGGAAGTAAAAGAGATACTACACATGGTAAACAAGCCTGAATATGCTCATCTGCCCCCAAGCCAGATAGTACCACTATTGGCCGACAAGGGGATTTACCTAGCATCAGAATCCACCATATACCGGATACTGCGTGCGGCAAAACAGCTCGCCCATCGCACACGGGCCAAGGCACCTGTCCATAAGCGACGCAAGCCGCTACAAGCCACCGGTGCCAACCAGCTATGGAGTTGGGATATCACCTACATGAAAACCACCGTCAGAGGCCAGTACTACTACCTGTATCTGCTCATGGACATCTTCAGCAGAAAGATAGTCGGTTGGGAAGTATATCCCGAAGAGAGCGCACAACACGCTGCCGACGTTTTCAGCAAAGCCCATCTGCGTGAAAAGATTGGCACCAAGCCGCTGGTATTACATTCAGACAACGGTTCGCCCATGAAAGGCGCCACCATGCTTGGCACCCTGCAGAAACTCGGCGTAGTACCATCATTTAGCCGCCCCTCGGTCAGCAATGACAACGCCTATTCCGAAGCCCTGTTCAAGACCATGAAATACCGACCCGGTTACCCATCAGAACCATTTGCCAGCATAGAACAGGCTCGAACATGGGTAAGCAGCTTTGTGCAATGGTACAACGAAGAACACCGCCACAGTGCGATAAACTTTGTAACACCAGCACAACGACACCAAGGCATCGACCGGCAGATACTGAAAAAACGCCAAGACGTATACCGGGCAGCCAGAGACAAGCACCCACACCGCTGGACAGGCCAGATACGCAATTGGGACTACCAAGAGAGTGTAACGCTGAATCCGCAAAAATCGTCGCGGTCGGCAAACGAAACTCAGAGAGGAAATTGATCGGATAGGCGACAACTTGTTTGACAATCACCGAGAGCGGTTG
>JAMOOS010000211.1 GCA_027065245.1 Desulfuromonadaceae bacterium
GGAAACTGCTCACACATCTGCTTGACCTCGGCACGGATGGCCGCCAGTTTTTCCGTATCGTCGACATTCTGCAGCACCTGATCGATCCACACGGCAATCTGGCGCATCTCGTTCTCCTTCAGGCCACGGGTGGTGGTGGCCGGAGTACCGATGCGGAAACCGCTGGTAACAAACGGTGAGCGGGTATCAAAGGGCACAGCGTTCTTGTTGACGGTGATTCCCGCCTGTTCCAGCGCCGCTTCCGCCACTTTGCCGGTTATCTCGCTACCGCTGAGATCGACCAGAATAAGGTGGTTATCGGTACCGCCGGAAACCAGATTATAGCCACGCTCCAACAGCCCTTCGGCCAGGGCGCGGGCATTTTTAACCACCTGTTCAGCGTAAGTGGTAAACGCCGGATCGAGAGCCTCCTTAAACGCCACCGCCTTGGCGGCAATAGCGTGCATCAGCGGCCCGCCCTGACTGCCAGGGAAAATGTTGCTGTTGACAGTTTTGGCAAACTCCTCACGACACAGAATCATGCCGCCGCGCGGCCCACGCAGGGTTTTATGGGTGGTGGTGGTGACAAACTCGGCGTGAGGTACAGGATCGGGGTGGACACCAGCGGCCACCAGCCCGGAAATGTGCGCCATATCCACCATGATTTTAGCACCAACCTTGTCGGCAATCTGACGAAAGGCGGCAAAATCGATAATACGCGGATAGGCGCTGGCACCGACCACAATCAGCTTCGGCTTGTGTTCCAGCGCCAACGCCTCAACCTCGGCATAGTCGATGGTGCCGGTCTCTTTTTTAACACCGTAGGGGACAATATTGTACAGCTTGCCGGAAAAATTGACCGCCGAGCCGTGGGTAAGATGACCGCCGTGAGCCAGATTCATCCCCAGCACCGTGTCGCCCGGCTTACATACCGAAAAATATACTGCCATATTGGCCTGCGAACCTGAATGGGGCTGCACGTTGGCGTGCTCAGCGCCAAACAACTGCTTGGCACGGTCGATGGCCAGTTGTTCCGCCACATCGACCATCTCACAGCCACCGTAATAGCGCTTGCCGGGATACCCTTCGGCATACTTGTTGGTAAGCACTGAACCTTGCGCCTCCAGCACCGCCTCGCTGACAAAGTTTTCTGAGGCGATAAATTCCAGGTTATATTCCTGGCGCCGGGTCTCATTGACAATATTTTCCGCTATTTCTGGATCAAACTGTGCCAGACTCTGCATAAAATCCTCCACTATGAATCCTGTTGACCGACGCAGCCGTGCCGCGCCATGGTAACTGCAAAACAAAAATGATGGGACAACCCGCAGTCTACCCATCATTTTTGTACTTGATTAATGTTTTCGCCACCCGGTGCGGCAACCACAACACAGAGCGTTTCGCACTGCGGTGCTAACAGCGCGCCTGTTCCAACTGCGTTATCTTGCCGAGCCGATTCTGATGGCGACCGCCCTCAAAGGCGGCACCAAGCCACACCTGCACCATCTGCCAGGCGGCATCTGCATCGAGTACCCGCCCGCCCAGCACTAAGATATTGGCGTTATTATGCTCTCGCGCCATGCGGGCGGTAAACTCATCGTGCGCCAGAGCAGCACGCACACCGGCAAACTTGTTGGCAGCTATGGACATGCCGATGCCGGTGCCGCACACCAGAATGCCCAGCACGCTGCTGTCACCGGCCACCCGAGCCGCCACTGCGGCGGCGTAATCGGGATAGTC
>JAMOOS010000212.1 GCA_027065245.1 Desulfuromonadaceae bacterium
AGCGTCATCGCCGTTGAGCACCGCCACATCGCTACTGTTCTGGCGGGAGAAAATCGCTTGTTTCGCCGCCGTGTAGGCCGCCATGTCAGGATAACGGTCGAGATGATCGAGGGAGATATTCAGCAACAGCGCGTAGCGTGGCCGCAGGGTAACCACCGTTTCCAGCTGAAACGATGACAGTTCCACCACCGCCCAGTCGTGCTCATGGTTCACGGCAGCTATGAGCGGCTGACCGAGATTGCCGCCGACGAAGGTGCGCTGGCCGCAAGCACGCAACATCTCGCCGAGCACGGTGGTGGTGGTCGATTTACCGTTGGTACCGGTGATGGCGATCATGGGACAGCGCAGATAGCGGCTGGCCAGTTCAATCTCGCCGATAATCATGGCACCGGCGCTACGGGCAACAGCTAGCGGCTCGATATCCGTCGGCACGCCGGGGCTGACCACCACCATGTCGGCAGCGGCGAACAGCGCACTGTTGTGGCCGCCGAGGTCCAGCTCCACCGCCGCATCCAGTTCGCTTAGCTGCGGCAACTGCGCCGGGCTGCGCCGATCACTCAGCCATACCCGCGCCCCGGCGGCCACGGCAAAGCGGCACACCGCCAACCCGCTGCTACCGGCACCAACCACCACAATTTTTTTGCCGCGTAAATCCATGGGCGTCCGTTATCTCAATTTCAGGGTTGACAAGGCTACCAGCGCCAGCAGAATGCTGATAATCCAGAAGCGGACGATAATTTTCGGCTCCGGCCATCCCTTCAGTTCAAAGTGGTGATGAATCGGCGCCATGCGGAACACCCGCCGCCCAAAAAAACGGAACGACAGCACCTGCACGATAACCGACAGCGCCTCCACCACAAAAAGCCCGCCGACAATAACCAGCACCAGCTCCTGTTTGACAATAACGGCGATAATACCCAGCGCTCCTCCCAAAGACAAACTGCCGACATCGCCCATAAACACCTGGGCTGGATAACTGTTAAACCACAAAAAACCCAACCCCGCTCCCACCATGGCGCCACAGACTATAGCCAGTTCACCGGCACCGGGCACACCGGTAATCTGCAGATAGGCGGCCAGGCGCGCGTTACCGGCCAGATAGGCAAACAACAGGTAGGCACTGGAGGCGGTAATCATCGGTCCGATGGCCAGACCGTCCAGGCCGTCGGTGAGATTGACCGCGTTACCGCTGCCCACCACCACCAGCAGAATCAACGGCACATAGAGCAGCCCCAGTGTCGGATGAACAGTTTTGAAAAACGGCACCGACAGCGTCGGCTGAAAGCCGCTGCAGGTAAACAGCAGCAGCGCCGCCAGCGCCGCCACAGCAATCTGCCACACCATTTTGTGGCGTGCGCTCAGGCCGTCACTACTTTTGAGCTTTACTTTCTTGTAGTCGTCGACAAAGCCGATGGCACCGTAACCAACGGTAACCAGCAGGGTTATCCAGATGTACACGTTACGCAAATCGGCCCACAGCAAAGTTGGCACCACAATGGCGATAAGGATAAGAGTACCGCCCATGGTGGGCGTACCCTCTTTTTTAAAATGGGATTCAGGCCCGACTTTGCGGATGGTCTGGCCAATCTGCAGGTTAGACAGCCGTTGAATAACCCACGGCCCCAGCATGAATGACAGCAGCAGTGCCGTTATGGTGGCGTAGATGGTGCGAAAGGTGATAAAGCGAAAAACATACAACGCCGCAAACTCGGTGTGCAGCGGGTATAGAAGATGGTATAGCATCGCACCCCCGAAAAAATCATATTCAACGCAGACAGTCTGGCAACATCCCGCACCCGCCCGGCTACAGCGAGTGCAACTGGCGCACAACCCTTTCCATGCGCATCCCGCGCGAGCCTTTTACCAACACGCAATCATCACGGTGCAGGTTGCCGCGCAACCAGTCGACAATGGCGCCGTGGTCGGCACAGCACAGGTATTCATCAACTCTGCCGTTCTCCACTGCCGCCACACCGGCCAGCACGTCACTGCTCCACTGCCCCATGACAACAATTTTATCCACCTGGCTGGCGGCAAAAATGCCGATTTCGCGATGACACTGTGCCGCCGCGTCGCCCAGTTCCAGCATATCGGCCAGTACGGCGATGCGGCGGCCACTGCATGGCCAGTCTCCCAGAGTAGTCAGGGCGGCGCGCATGGACTGGGGATTGGCGTTGTAACTATCGTCAAGAATAGTTATCCCGCCTGCGGTTTCACACACCTCCAGCCGCGATGCGACCATCTCCACATCGCCCAACCCGGCAACCACCGTGTCAAGATCCACCCCGCGGCTCAGCGCCGCCGCAGCGGCAGCCAGAGCGTTGTACACCTGGTGCCGTCCCGGCAACGGCAGGCGCACCGCCACGCTGTGGCCGCCATGATGCAAAGTAAACTCAACCTGGCGGCCACCACTGATATCACTGGCGCGGACATCGGCTTCGCTATCGATAGCAAAGGTGATTTTTTTCACCCCCGCCGGTAACGGCAGGGCGCGCAGCCATACATCATCGTTGTTGACAACGGCACAGGCACCAGATGCCAGCGCATCAAACAGCTCCCCCTTGGCCCGCGCCACACCGGCAATATCACCGACACCGCTCAGGTGCCCGGCACCGATATTGGTTATGATAGCCACATCGGGGCGGGCAATGGCGCTTAAGCGAGCTATTTCACCCGGTTGACTCATCCCCATCTCCAGCACCATCCAGCGTTGTTGCGGTTTAAGACGGCACACAGTAAGGGGCAGGCCGATGAGATTGTTGAAATTACCTTCAGTTTTCAGCCCGGCGCTGGAGCGGCTCAACACCGCCGCCAGCATCTGCTTGGTAGATGTTTTACCGCTGGTACCGGTGATGGCAAATACCGGATGAGCAAAACCGGCGCGCACGTAGCTGGCGATCTCTCCCAACGCCTGCAGGGTATCCTCAACCTGAATTACCGGCACCGGCAGCGCACCGATAACCTCTTCGCTCAAGCAGGCGGCAGCACCGTGTTCCACCGCCTGGCGCAAATAATCGTGGCCGTCGTAGTTGGGCCCGTGCAAAGGGACAAACAGCTCCCCCACCTGCAACGTGCGACTATCGGTGGAAACACCGCTCACCAGCGTATCGCCGCCGTTACTGCACAGGCTACCACCGACAGCGGCAGCTATTTCGGCACAGGTCATCTTCATCGGCGCTGCCGTTGCGGCGTTGCGCTGCGGCGCGCCTGCAGCGCCTTGACAATCTGCTCGCCATCGTCAAAATGGATTGTCCTGCCAGCGATAATCTGGTAATCCTCATGCCCCTTGCCCGCCACCAGCAGCAGATCACCCTCCTGCACCAGCGCCACCGCGCTGGCAATAGCCGCAGCGCGATCGCCGATAACCACGTATCCACCACCGGCAACGCTGGCGAAATCCTCCGCCCGCTCCAGTCGTTGGCATATCCGTTGCGCACCTACACAGATCTGCTCCATGATGGTGTCGGGATCTTCGCTGCGCGGATTGTCAGAGGTGATAATGACGAGATCGGAATAGCGTGCCGCAATCTCCCCCATCTGCGGCCGCTTGCTGTTATCGCGATCGCCACCGCAACCGAATACCGTTATCACCCGGCGCGGCTTGAGCGCCACCAGCGCCTGCAGAGCTTTTTCCAGAGCGTCGCCGGTATGCGCGTAATCGACAACTATAATCGCACCCAGATCATTTTCGATGCGCTGCAACCGCCCCGGCACACAGCAATCACCGGCCAGCGCCTGTTCCACCACGGCGTTATCTATTTTAAGCGCCTGCGCCACCCCGACAGCACAGAGGATGTTCTCCAGATTAAAATGGCCCACCAGCGGTGAATTGACGTGCAACATCCCGCTCGGCGTGTGGATCTGCGCCTTGGTTCCGTCCATATCCTGCCGACAGCTCACCACGCGAACGGCGGCGCAACTCTGATGGCCGACACTGATAACATTGTCCAGCATGGTCACCAGTTTGGCACCGTAGGGATCGTCACTGTTGATTACCGCCACACCGGTGCCATCGGCCTGCTGGTCGATAAACAACTGGCTTTTGGCCTGAAAGTAGTTCTCCATGTTCTTGTGATAATCGAGATGCTCCGGCGTAAGATTGGTAAACACCGTCACGGCAAAGCTCAGCGCCGAACTGCGACGCTGCGCCAGTGCATGAGAGGAAACCTCCATCACCAGCGCATCGGCGCCGCGGCGGCGAAAATCGGCCAGCATTCGCTGTAAATCGAGAGATTCCGGCGTGGTATGCTCCGCCGGGCAGCAATAGTCGCCGCAACGGTTGTTGATGGTGCCGATCACCGCCGGAGTATAACCGGCGCGGCGCAACATCTGCTCAACCAGGCAGGTTACGGTGGTTTTACCGTTGGTGCCGGTTACCCCCACCACCAGCATATCACGCGCCGGATGACCGTAAAACGCCGCCGCCGCCTGTGCCATGCAGTAGCGGGCATCTTCCACTTTAATAAAAGCCACGCCATCCGGCACCGGCACCGACCGCTGCGCCACCACCGCCACGGCACCGGCCGCCACCGCGGCGTCGACAAAATCGCTACCGTCAGACACCGCGCCCGGCAAGGCAAAAAACAAACCACCCGGTTCCACCTGGCGCGAGTCACAATATAAACCGCTTATCTCGGTATCCGGCAGCGTTTTGCCATCAACCACATCACCCAGTATCTGTCGCAGATTCATACGCCCTCGCTAACGCGGTGGTTGCAAACGCACCCAGACAACATCTTCACCATGTACTTTATTCCCCGGCGGCGGAAACTGTTTCACCACCCGGCCTGTGCCCTTGATCTTGATGTTGATGCCGGTTTTCGCCATCAGCCGTAACACCTGGCGCGCATCCAGACCGCGACAATCCGGCATGATACCGCTGCCCGGCTCCACCTCACGCAACGGCTCCGCAATAGTTGGCACACCGCTAACTTCGGCACGGGCTTCATCATCCAGTAGCGGTGGTGCCGCCATCAACTTCTTGTTGTAACTGGGCGGCACACGCATATAACGCAGCGCCTGTTCCACAATTCGGGCAAACACCGGCGCCGCCAGTAGCCCGCCATAGGCCTTTTTGGTGTGCGGCTCGTCCAGCACCACCAGTACCACCAGTCTGGGATTATCGGCAGGCGCAAAGCCGACAAACGACGATACCCGTTTATCCACCGAGTAAGTACCAGTAACCGGATCAACCTTCTGCGCGGTGCCGGTTTTACCCGCCACCACAAAACCGGGAACACGCGCGCGTGAGCCGGTACCTTCGTCGGCAGTTACCGCCACCATCATCCGGGTTAGCAGATGTGCGGTGCGCTCTTTTATCACCCGCCTGACCAGATACGGCGCAATATGTTCATCCATATCACTGTTACGACTGACTATCCGCTCCACCAGATGGGGTCGATACAGGTTGCCGCCGTTGGCAATAGCAGCAATAGCGCTGACAAGTTGAACAGGCGTAACGCTCACCCCCTGGCCAAACGATATTGCCGCCAGGTCGATATCAAACCAGCGTTGCGGCGGCCGCAACAGGCCGCGTCGATCGCCGTCAAAATCGATACCGCTTTTTTGGCCAAAACCGAAAGCACGCAGGTAGCGGTACAGATTGTCGCGCCCGAGGCGCTGGGCAATTTTTGCACTACCGATGTTGGAGCTATGCTGCAACACCCCGGTCACCGTCAACTTACCCAACGCTGCGTGGTCATGAATCACCTTGCCACCAACGCGGTATACGCCCCGGCCACAGTCGATAATCTCGCCCGGCTTTACCACCTCCGTATCGAGAGCGGCCGCCAGCATAAAGGTTTTGAACGTCGAGCCAGGTTCAAAGGCATCGCACACCGCGCGGTTGCGCCGGGCCTGCGCCGGATATTTACGGAAATAATTTGGATCGTAATCGGGATAACTGGCCATGGCCAGCACCCGACCACTGGACGGTTCCAGCACAATCACGCTGCCGCTGCGCGCGCGGGCATTTTTAACACCTTTGGCCAGTTCCTTTTCAACAATGTACTCAATCTGCTTGTCTATGGTTAGATAGATATCCTGACCCAGCCGCCCCTTGATCACTCGGCGACCGCTGCCGATGCCGCGATGGCCGCCGTCGCGTTCGACAATCAGATAACTGTCATCACCGGCCAGCACCCCGTTGTAGCGCCGTTCCAGCCCCTCCAGCCCCCTGTTGTCAAGACCGGTAAAACCAACAATCTGCCCGGCCACGCGCCCGTTGGGATACCAGCGCACATGCTCGCGGATATAATGAATGCCCGGCAGTTTGAGCTGATGCAGCTGCTTGCTGGCGCCATCGTCAATGCGCCGTTTAATCCACACAAACCGGCGCCGTGATGATACTTTTTTCAATACCGCGCTTCTTTTCAGGTGCAGAACCCGCGCCAGGTTATCGGCCACCTCCGCTACGGTGTAGTAGTGTTTCTGTTTTCTCTTGCGCTTTTTGCGCCGCTTATTGTCCTGCTGCAGCTGCTTCTGCTGCTGCGTAATTATCCGGTGCAATTCAACCGGATCTACATAAACCGAATCCGCCTCCAGACTCAGCGCCAGCGGCTCGCCGTTGCGATCGAAAATCGTCCCGCGCTGCGGCGCCAGCACAATCTTCTTGCGATGCTGCCGCTGCGCCAGCGCCTGCCACTTTTCGCCGCTGTACACCTGCAGGTAGTACACCCGCGCCAGCAGGATTAGATACATCAGCACAAAGCCGCTCCCCAGCAGCACAATGCGGCGGCGAACCTTGCGACTCTCGGCGGCAACAGTGGCGGCAGCTTTTACTTTGCGCCTAGATTGAGATGGTGTCCGCGATTTCAATTCTATCTTCTCGCTGTTTCACGCCAACAGCTACATCGTCGTCGGCAGAACGCTGCACCTGCAGCGACTGCCCCTGCACATGAAGATAGAGCGGATCACGATTGATGGCACTGCCGGTATAAACATAGGCACCGGCCAGCAATGCCACTGAAACCACAGCAGCAAAGGTCAGACGACACCGGCGCCGCCGCGACTGCCGGGCTGCCCACAGTTCCCCCATCTCGGCCCACAATTCCTGCTTTTCGGCAAAATCCCTGTTCATACCTGCCTCACTTTCTCCCGACAAACAACACCTGACTACGCCCGGGCGCGCGCAAGCCCAGGCGGCTGCGCGCAATATGTTCTATATGTTCCGGATTACTCAGCTGCGCCACCTTGACCGTCAATTCCTTGTTCTCGTACTTTATGCGGCGAATCTGCTGCTCAAGATGTGACACCTCATACTCCCCCTGCACCACCTCTACCCGCAACCACACATGAAACAAAGCGATAAACAGTGCCAGCACAATAGCTATCAACAGCGACGACACCCGCGCCCGGGCAAAAACAAAGCCACGCCCGCCCAACGCTATTACCTGCATCAATACCTCCCCTGCAATTACAGCCGCCGTACCGCCCGCAACACCGCACTGCGACTGCGCGGATTCTCCGCCACCTCGGCCTCATCCGCCCGGATACCGCGCCGACTGAGCAACTCCACATCGGCGCGTTTACCGCACGCGCACTGTGGCAGGCGCGGCGGACAGGTACACGGGTTGGCCCGGTTACGGAAGATGTTTTTTACCAGGCGATCCTCCAGCGAATGAAAACTGATCACCGCCAGCACCCCGCCGGGATTAAGCAAATCGATGGCGGCAGACACCCCGCGCTCCACATGCGTCAATTCGTCGTTAACGGCAATGCGCAGCGCCTGAAACACCCGTGTGGCCGGATGAATACGCTCCGGCCCCCTGGTGCGCGGCACGCAATCGGCAACCAACGCCGCCAGGGCAGTAGTGGTAAGCAGCGGCTCAACCTGACGCTGGCGCACAATGGCGCGCGCTATCCGCTTCGCCCAGCGCTCCTCACCGTACTTTTTAAAAATCAACGCCAGCTCATCGCCATCGCAGGTGGCGACAAGATCGGCAGCGCTAATGCCGCCGCTGCGATCCATCCGCATATCCAGCGGCGCGTCGCTGCGAAAAGAAAAACCGCGTTCGCCGTTATCCAGTTGATACGACGACACGCCCAGATCAAACAGCACCGCGTCGGCACCGGAAAAACCGGCCTGCGCCACCACCTGTGCCGCCGCCGAAAAATTAGCGTGATGCAGCTGCGCCCGCCCGCCAAACGGTGCCAGCCGCCGCGCCGCCGCCTGCAACGCCTCCTTATCGCGATCGAGACCGATCAACACCCCATCGGCCGGCATCTGCTCCAGCAGCAACGCCGCATGGCCACCACCGCCGACAGTGCCATCCACCACCACCTTAGCCGCGCCCACATCAAGGATTTCCACCACCTGACGCGCAAGCACCGGCAGATGAGCAAACGGCATCTCCATATCAGAAGCCCAGACTGCCCAGCTCGGCCTTCATATTTTCCATCGCCTGTTCGTCGGCAGCCATCTGCGCCTCAAACGCCGCCTGACTCCACAGCTCCAGCTTGTCGCCCATGGCCACAATCACCACCTCTTTGTCAAAACCGGCGATGGTACGCAACGACGGCGGCAAAGCAATCCGCCCCTGACGGTCAAAACCACACTCCACCGCCGGGCTGATACGGTTGCGATACACCAAATCCTTGGCATCTCCATTGGGCATGGCATCTACCCGCGCGCGGATTTTCTCCCACTGCGAGGCCGGATACGCCACCAGGGCATCCTTGCGCCGGGTAACCACCAGCAGCTCATCGCCAAACTTGTCCGCCAGCACCCCGCGCAATTTAGCCGGGATACTCAAACGTCCTTTTGGATCGATGCTATTGAAAAATGTGCCGGAAAACCCCAACGCCGCCCCCACCTGCAAACATCACTTGTCCCAATTTGGGAGTTTTTTACACTATGAGGGCAAAATATACCCACGTTACACAAACGCTGTCAAGATTTTATCCGCATCACATGGGCGTATCGCCATACGCCCAATTCCCGTCACGCACAAACGTTGGCGGTGTGCATTGTCATGGGCGTATGCCATACGCCCGTACGGGATGGCGGGTTTTGCTGGGATGATGGCGATGTGCGAAAATGGGGGCGATATTTGCACTATGCGCGAACGTTGGCATCAACCTGTACCGGTTTTTTGACAATCCATCCCATCTGTGCCAGAATTGTACCGTTGTGAGTGCAGTGGAGGTGCCGTTATGGATGAAAAACA
>JAMOOS010000213.1 GCA_027065245.1 Desulfuromonadaceae bacterium
ACTTGTTCGCCAAACTCAAAGCTGCCCTACCAGCACTGCAATGGCAAAACAGCAACAGCGCCACTATTGCCGACCTGTTCTTTAACGCTGATGAACGGGGATTGCAGGTACGCGACAGCAAGGGACAATTGATCAGATCATACACTGACGACCGCTCAACAGTGACGACACAACTCCCCGTACCGGCAAAACGCCCCAGTGCGGTGCGCTACACCACCCCGGCGCCAGTGACCTACAACGCTCCATTGGCGCAGGGCGCAGTAACCTATGAGCAGCCGCTACAGCCACGCCAGTCAAGCGGCGTTGTTATGAATATGGAATTCCCCCGTTTCACAAAAATCGGCCAATTTGGCGCAACAACCATTATGGCTGACTTTGAGACGGTAAATGATCAATTATTGCTGGCAACTACCGATGGCGATTCAATACAGGTGTTTACGGTTGCCAACGGGCTGCAGCTTGTTGCCAAAGGTGATAGCGCCACTTTTGGCCAAATCCTAGCAATTTCGTGGTATCAACCCCAGCCCGGCACCGCCTGCCTGTGCGTAACGGTGTGGTCTGACGATACAATCAGCTGTGACATATTACAACTGCAAGGCAACAGACTGATTCCTGTTGTGCAAGACTACTCACAGATGCTGGCCGGTTTTGATGTGGATGGTGATGGTCGTTCCGAGTTGCTGCTTGGCCAGGAATTTGTCCGCGATGGATTTTATGGTAAACGGGTGAGCAAAATATCTCTCCACGGCTCAAAGCTCAGCGCAACACCGGTAGATTTTGCCATCCCTCATCAATTCCGGGTCTTCGGTTCCTTAATATGTGACATCAGCGGCGATGGTAAGCCGGAGGTAATTTTTACCCATAACCGCCGCCTGTACATTTACAGTGATGAACAGCAGATATACAAATCCAGTAAAGAGCTGGGCGCATCTATTTCAACCATTACCTATGCTGTCGACCCTGATGCGCAAAACCCAATGTTGAATACTGCCAGTTGCGAGGTAGCTCCAGTTGGCACCGATCTGGACGGCGACGGCATTGCGGAAATTGTCGCCATTGCGGCAGAAGGAAACATCATGCAGTCGATGGGAGTGGCTTCTGCCATCGACAAAACCTGGCTGGCGGTGTTTAAATATCGCAATGGCATGGTGATGAAAGGTACTCTAGGCGATAAACTTGAGCGCCCATTGCAAGGTGTATCTGTCGCCAATGGCCAGGCCTATATGGTAGCCACAGACGTATCTGACATCTTGGACAAAAACGAGGCAACTTATGTTCTTGCCATCCCGGTAACAAAGTAACAACGACATCTCTACGGCGCTGTCCGGAATTGGGACAGCGCCGTTTACTTTTGCAGAAAAGCCATGTCCCAGACCTCGACACACCATCTGCATACTATTCTTGACAGCATTGCTGAGGGGGTATTCACCGTCAATAGCCAGATGTTGATCACCTCCTTTAATCGCGCCGCCGAAGAACTTACCGGCTTTTCCCGCCACGAAGCCATTGGCCAGCCGTGTTGTGAAATTTTCCGCACCAATGTCTGTTTTAACAACTGCCCGTTACGCGAATCATTTACCAGCGGCACGGCGATAATTAACCGTGAAGTTGATCTGCTAGTTCGCGATAATCGCGAGATTCCGGTATCGGTTAACGCCTCTTTGCTCAAGGATAAAGACGGAACCATAATCGGTGGCGTAGAGACCTTTCGCGAC
>JAMOOS010000214.1 GCA_027065245.1 Desulfuromonadaceae bacterium
GGCATCGCGGCGGCGGATGGCAGCGATGGTTTCATCAAGCTTGACCGGCATCCCCTTGGCCACCAGCTCTTCGTACCGCCGCCGACCGCGTGCCTCGGCACTGGCGTTGAGATAGAATTTTACCTGAGCATCGGGAAACACCACGCTGCCGATATCGCGTCCCTCCAGCACCACGCCGCCAGCGGCACCCAGACGGCGCTGCAAATGCAGCATGGCCTGGCGCACCGCCGGTGATAATGCCACTTTTGAGGTCAGCATACTCATCTGCGGTGTACGCAACTGAGTGGTCACATCCTCGTCGCCCAGCCACACCGTGGCGCCGTTGTCGGAAAAATGGATATCCAGCCCGGCGCACAACTGCGCCAGTGCCTGTTCATCGTCGACATCCACACCACCACGCTGCGCCGCCAGCGCCACACAGCGATACATGGCGCCGGTATTGATATTTACATAGCCAAGGCGCTGCGCCAGCAGTTTGCTCAAGGTACTTTTACCGGCACCGCACGGGCCGTCGATAGCTATTATCAGTTTATCCGCCATCACCGTTACTCTCCGCTGCCGCTGATTTGGGTCAGCGTTTCCCAGAACGACGGGAACGAGGTGGCGGTGCAGGCAGTGTCTTCAATTTCCAGCGCCTCTGCGGCACGTAACGCGGCAATGGCAGCACTCATGGCAATACGGTGATCACCACAGGAATTCACCGTTCCGCCGCGCAGTTGCTCGCAGCCGTGGATAGTCATGCCGTCATCGGCAGTTGTCACCGTCACGCCCAACGTTTCCAGCACCGCCGCCATGGCGGCTATGCGATCGGTCTCCTTCACCCGCAGCTCACGCGCGTCGCGGATGACAGTCGTACCCGCGGCGCAGGCCGCCGCCACCGCCACCACCGGAAACTCATCGATGGCGCGCGGCACCATATCGCCACCGATGGTAACACCGCGCAAATCGCTGCCGCGCACCAATATATCCGCCACCGGCTCTCCGGCCATCTCGCGCTCGTTTTCCAGGGCAATATCGGCATTCATCAAGCGCATAATATCGATAATACCGGCACGGGTGGGGTTGACGCCAACATTTTTAATCAGCAGTTGCGCTCCCGGCACAATGGCGGCTGCCACCATAAAAAATGCCGCCGATGAGATATCGCCCGGCACCTGCAGATCGCGGGCCCGCAGTTGCTGACCGCCCTCTATAGCCACCCCGCCGTCAAAGGACTCCACCTGCACGCCAAAATGGCGCAGCATGCGTTCCGAATGATCGCGCGACAGATGCGGCTCGTAGACGGTGGTTTTGCCATCGGCGTACAAACCGGCCAGCAGCAGCGCCGATTTTACCTGGGCGCTGGCCACCGGCGAAGTATAGGTAATACCGCCAAGGGCACTGCCGACGATGGCCAAAGGCGCGCACTTGCCGCCTTCGCGGCCATGAATGACCGCGCCCATCTGCGCCAGCGGCGCGGTAACCCGCCCCATGGGACGACGACGCAGATACTTATCGCCGCTGAGTACCGAAAAGAACTTCTGTCCCGCCAGCAGGCCGCTCATCAGGCGCATGGTGGTACCGGAATTGCCGCAATCGATCACATCGGCGGCCTCGCGCAAACCATACAGGCCGCGCCCGTGTACCAGCAAACGGCCACCGTCCAGCTCCTCAATCTCCACCCCCATGGCACGAAAGGCGTTAAGGGTGGCCAGATTGTCCTCGCCGGTGAGAAAACCGCTGATGGCGGTATCACCCTCGGCCAGGGAGGAAAACATTATCGAGCGGTGGGAGATGGATTTATCGCCAGGGACGGTTATCTCGGCGTTTATACTGCGGCAAGGTGCCACGCTGCGCTTTTCAATGTTCATTTATCTTTCCTTTGCCTCCTTGTGCAACAATGCGTCGCGGCTGTTTTTGGAACGACGGAAAAACTCGTACAGCCGCCCGCCGTCACCACGGTGGATATCCTGTTTCAATTCAGCCAGAAACCCCTCAAACTGTTCGATCATCTCCAGCAGCGCCCCCTTGTTGGCAAGGGCGATATCGCGCCACATCACCGGATCAGATGAAGCTATGCGGGTAAAATCACGAAACCCACCGGCACTGTAATCGAGAATATTTTCGTCGTACTGGTCATAGGCACTGACCGAATTGACCAGAGCGTAGGCAATCATATGAGGCAGATGGCTGATGGCAGCGAGAATACGATCGTGCTTGAGGGTGTCCATGCACACAACTTCGCTGCCGGCGGCGCGCCACAACGCGCTGACAAGCTCCAAAGCCGCCGTGTCGGTGGCAGCACCGTAGGTGACAATGCAGCGCTTGCCGCTGAACAACTCGGCAAAAGCTGCCGCCGCGCCACTGTGTTCGGTACCGGATATGGGATGGGCGGCAACAAAGTGTACCCCCGCCTGACGTGCCAGCGGTTCCACTTGTTCCACCACACATTGCTTGACACTGCCGGTATCGCTGAGCACGCTGCCAGAACGCATATACGGCAGCACCGCCTGCGCCGCCGCCGCCATACTCCCCACCGGCACCGCCAGAACAACCACGTCAGCGCTGCAAACCGCGTCGGCGGCACTGGTGGCCGCTGTGTCCACCACCTGCAACGCTTCCGCCAGTTGCAGATTTTCCGGATCGGTATCCCAGCCACTGATATGTCGCACCACCCCGGCCCGTTTTAACGCCAGCGCCAGAGAGCCGCCGATAAGACCGACACCGATTACCGCCATTTTATTGATCAGTTCCGTCGCCATAAACGTCGCCTAGTGAGCCTTGGGATAGGAGCCAAGCACCTTGATGAACTGGCAGTATTCTCCCAGTTCATCGACAGCGGCGCGTACGTTGTCACTGGCGATATGCCCTTCCACGTCGAGAAAAAAGATATACTCCCAGGCGCGTTTTTTCAGTGGTCTGCTCTCAATTTTACACAGGTTGATATCACGCTTGCCAAATGGTTCGATCATCTTCAGCAGGATGCCCGGCTCGTCCTTGATGCAGAACATGATACTGGTCTTGTCATCATTGCCGGCGGCGGGCAGCTGCTCGCTGATCACCAGAAAACGGGTAAAGTTGTTGGGATTATCGGCAATGTTGCCCTTGAGCTGACGCAGACCGTACTGCGCTCCGGCCATGGAACTGGCAATGGCGGCGGCGGTGGCGTCATCGGCGGCCATCTGAGCGGCGGCGGCGGTACTGGCAACATCGATGAGCGGCACATCGGCCATGTTCTCCTCCAGCCAGTTGCGGCATTGGGCCAGCGCCTGGGGATGGGAATAGACCCGCTCCACCGCTTCAAGACCCGGCGCCAGCGACAGCAGATCGTGAGAGACTTCAAGCATAATCTCGGCGTTGATCTTCAGCTCCGACTCCATGAACATATCCAGGGTGTGCGTTACCACCCCTTCGTTGGAATTTTCCACCGGCACCACGCCGTAGTGCGCCCGCCCGCGTGCCACTTCGTCAAACACCGCCGGAATACTCTTTTGCGCCACCAACTGCGCCGACAGGCCGAACTGACGCATGGCGGCCACATGGGTAAACGTCGCCTGCGGCCCCAGAAACGCCACTTTCATCGGCTGTTCCAGCGCCAGGGAAGCGGAAATAATCTCGCGGAATACCCGCTGCACACCGTCATCGGGAAACACCCCGGCACTGCGCTGTTTGAGGCGCTGAAATATCGCCTGCTCACGGCTGGGCACATAAAACACCTTGTTACTGTTTTTCTTGGCCTTACCGACTTCGATCACCACCTGCGCCCGCTCGTTGAGCAGATCAAGAATCTGATCGTCGATAGCATCTATGCGCGCGCGCAACGGCGCCAGGTCATCGCTCATGAGATTACCCCCTCTCCTGTTTTTCGGGACTGGTAAATCTACATCATCATCTAGTCAAATGCAACGGCATCATAGAACAATGTTTTTGTCAAAAGCGACCAGGGACGGCGGGAAAATATCCGCACACGAAGAAAAACATCACGATTTATCAAGGGGTTGCATCATGGTTCAGACTATGTTAGTGTTGCGCGCTTTTGAATAAAAGCTGTATACAATCACCTGAAGGAAAGATGCATTTTTTCATGTTGCACAAACAAATGTTCCGCACAACGATATATTTTGTCGCCCTGGTGCTACTACTTGGCAACAGCGCCTGGAGCAGCGCCATCAGTGGCGGTACAGTCATTGAGGCCAAAACCTGCCGCGAACTGCAGCAGCGCTTCGACCAACTGGACTACAACTGGCACAACCTGGAGTATGGCGTACCCAATATCAGCCTGCGCGCCCTGCCGGAGGATTTTGCCGCCATTCGCGACATCAAACTGAAAAAAAGGCTGTTTTTCATGGCACTGTTGCCCATGATACTGGCGCAGAACAGTCAGATAGAGCAACAACGTACCGATTTTATCCGGCTGTGGCAACAATACCAACTGGGCGTCAAGCCCAACGCCATCCAGCAGCGCTGGCTTAACAACCTGTGTCGGCGTTACCACATAAGCGGTGATCCCCTGCGCGATCCCGGCAGCCGCAGGCAGCTGCTGCTGCGCGTAGACACCCTGCCGGTAGCGCTGGTACTGGCGCAGGCAGCCAACGAATCCGCTTACGGCAGTTCCCGCTTTGCCCGCCAGGCCAACAACATTTTCGGCGAGTGGTCATTTACCCCCGGCAGCGGCATCGTTCCGACCAACCGCCCTGCCGGAGCCACCTACGAGGTACGCGCTTTTGCCAGCTTGAGTGATTCCATCCGCTCATATATGGACAACCTCAACACCCATCCCGCCTACCGCCTGCTGCGCCTTAAACGTGCCGCCATGCGCCGTGCCGGACGATCACTGGATGCGACAGAGATGGCTCATGGCCTGATGCTGTACTCCAGCCGCCGCGATGCCTATGTGGCCGACATTCAGCAGATGATTCGCCACAATCGCCTGTATCTGCTCGGCGGTCTGAAATTGCGCAGCGATACCAGAATGGCGCAACAGTCGCCTCCTACAGCGCACCAGGGTGTAGATTCCTGATCTGATTTATTCCACAATGAGGTCGAAGGCGGTGTTTTTCATCGCTTTTCGGCAACCTGCTTACGCGGATGTACCCACAGGTGGCTAAACCAGTACCAGTGTTTTCCATCACGCCCTCTGCCAGTGACGGTATATTTATTGCGACGGCCCGCCAAGGGCTGGTGGGCACGCACGTGATAGCGCCCATCGGTGGATAATTCCACACTTACGGCATTCTGACCCTGAACGTAGCAACGCAAACTGCCCGTGTCTATCAGGCTGTTGGCGAGGGTAAAAGTAAGTTCCGGCGGATCCTGCCGTGAAATCAGCGGACTCAGCGGCTCCACATCTGTAACGGGCAGCCGCCGCATCCGCGCCTTGCTGCTGAAACCCTGCAGCGTAGCATAGCCACCTCCCATGGGAAAACGGGGCAACGCGTACAAGTCGGCACCGGTATCGACAACACCTGACTGCTGGGCAAAAGCGGCGGCGAACCCCAGCTTACGCACCAGTTTTGCCAACGCCGGAGAATACTCGCCATAGGGATAGGCAAACAATGCCACCTTGTGACCTAAGTGGCGGGTAAAAGCCTGCTGCGCCCGCTCAATATCGGCGCGGGCATGGCGCCGCCAGTCATCTGGATGCTGCACCTGATCGTCGACAAAATATGGATGAGCAGCGGAATGGTTGCCGATCTCCACCCCCTCCTGCTCCAGAGAGCGCAACTGCTCCCAGCTTAGATAGCCGTGTCTGCCGACACTGTCACTGGCAACAAACAGGGTCGCCGGATAGTGATAACGGCGCAACAGCGGCATGGCGCCGGTCAAAAACGTCGTATAACCGTCGTCTACAGTAAGGGATACGCAACGTGGCGGCAACTCGACCCCGGAACGCAGACGCCGCGCCACTTCACCGGCAGTTAGAACAGTATAGTTGTTGTGTTTGAGATATTCCAGCTGGGCGGCAAAAACCTCGACAGCAATATTGGTGGAAGGATAACGACTGTCACCAAAGCGGTGGTAGACAAACATCACCGCGCCATCAGCCCACGCCGGTGCGGCCAGACCGGCCAGCAGCAGCAACGCAACCGCCGCAGCGGCAAATCTGCTAATCGTCCAGTTCATGCTGCTGTTTTTCCCGCACCAGCGAACGCAGGCACCGGCGGATGCTGTTACGCGCCTTGGGCGTTACCGCCCATTCCAGCCACTTGGGCAGCACGGTAAGATGATCCACCGTTTCGATTTTAACCTGATCGCCATCCATCAGCGAGGTTTTAAGCACTCTGGTCTGGCCGTTTATGCGGGCACGAAAAGCGTGCAGGCCCAAATCCTCGTGGATATCAAAGGCAAAATCGAGGGCGCAACTGCCCTCCGGCAACATACGCATCTCGCCGTTGGGGGTATAAACCTGAATAGTGGCTGAAGCCAGCCGCAGTCCCTCGGTATCGAATACCGATTCACCCTCCATCAGGCTGCGCATAAGATCGTCAAAATTTTCCTTGCGAAATTCAAAGCCCGGCGCCAGCACCCCGGCCTGATTGAAACGATCGAGCTTGTTGGTGGTAATGCGCACCCGCATACGCACCTCTCCGGCCTGTACGGTTGTTTTGATAGCCTGATAACCGTGCTGGGACGGCACATTGAGATGATCGCGCAGTTTGCCGGTAATGGGGCGATACAAACGGTGCAGCAGCCCCAGCCCAACGTAGGCATCCATGGTGGAATCGACGAGGATATCCAGGGTGTACAGTGCGGTAATGCCACGGGAAATACGCAGAGTACCCTCCAGCGAGAATGAGCGCCAGTTGTCGATAAGGGTTACATTGAGGCGGTGGCGACTGCATTCGGCGATGATGGCACTGTGAATCTGCTTGAGTGCCGGTGTCGAACGTTTGCGCAACTCTTCCAGAACCAGTCGGTACCGTCTGGCCCGCCGCGGATACAACACCCCCAGCGCCAGTGATTCCAGCTCGTCAGCCACCTGCCCCATACCCAGATGACGCGCCAGCGGAATGTATATGGCGCGGGTTTCCCGGGCGATAACAGCCTGTTTCTCCGGCTTGAGAGCACTGATGGTGCGCAGGTTGTCTAATCGGTCCCACAATTTAAGACACAGAACCCGGATATCTTTTATGGCGGTAAGAATCTGGTTGCGATAGGTTTCTTCCTTGAGAACACCGCGCGACAGCTCGGTATTAACCACCTTGGTCAGACCGTTGACCAGCAGCGCCACCTCACCACCGAACTGTTCTTCCACCTCCTCAATGGTTACCGGTGTATCCTCGACAACATCATGCAACAGCGCGGCAATTATGGAGGAAAACCCCATCCAGTTCCGCGCTGCCAGATGGGAAACCCGTAATGGATGAAACAAATACGGCTCACCCGACTTGCGTTTCTGGCCATCGTGCGAGCGCCGCGCCAGATCAAAGGCGGCATTGAGTCTGTCGATACCTTCGTCCAACTCCTGTTCTGACAGGCTGCCGCCATGATGGGTAACCAATAGCTCGGTGATCTCCCCCATCAACTTCTGCATCTGCTGCTGTTCTTTAGCTGTCTCCATCTGAATCCGGTCTCAAAAGTTACCCCGGCGGCCACTCCATGGTACGCCCGCCAAGCAGGTGAAAATGAATGTGGTAGACGGTCTGGCCACCAGCATCGTTGCAATTATTCACCAGCCGGAAGCCATCGTCGGCAATCCCGAAACGGCGCGCCAGTTGCACCGCCACCTGATGAATATGACCAATTAATTCGTTATCCTCAAGGGAAATATCGTTAATTGATGCTATATGTTTGCGCGGAATAATCAGAATGTGTACCGGCGCCTTGGGATCAATATCGGCAAACGCCACCACCCGTTCATCTTCATGCACAATTTTGGCCGGAATCGTACCAGCGGCGATGTTACAAAAAAGACAGTTGTCCGTCATTGCTACCTGCTCCTTGTTTGCGTTTTTTACTGCCACGTAGCCGCCGCTGCCGGTCAAGTGGCACAATGTGCCAGCCGTGCCGACCAGCCAGGGTACGCAGACGCTCGTCGTGAGAAAAAATTATAATCTGATGTTCGCTGCTCAGCCGCTCCAGGGCGGTTACAACACTTTCCAGTCGATCACTATCCAAGTTGATTAGTGGATCGTCCATAAAAAACGGCGGGCACAGATCGCCGGTCAGAAAACGACTGACCGCCAATCGCATGGCCAGACACACCATGTCAATGGTGCCACGGCTCAATGTCTCCAGCTTGAGCCAGCCGCCGCGCCGGGTTTTAACTGTAACGGCAAAATTCTCATTTATAGATACCGCATTGTACGTCCCATTGCTGGCTTGACGCAAATAACCACCGATGGCCTTCTCAATATTACCCAGATTGAAACGGTAGAATTCTTCCATCGCTTCGTCAAGCACACTGCAGGCACACTCCAGCACCCGCCGCCGCTGTTCGAGAGTAGACATCCTTGCCTGCAGCATCTGCCGACGCCGCGCCAATTCATCACTATCCGGCAACTGCCCCTGTAACTCCGCCTGACGACGCAGCAACAGCAGAATTTCAGTTTCGCGGGCGTTTATCTGTGTCTGTAGCTCTTCCAGGCGTTGCCGCGCCGCCGGCAGTTCCGCTGCGGAAAGGTGGCCGTCAGTGCTGCCACGCGATCCCGCCATGTCCTGATCGGGCGGCAAAGATGCGCCACTGTCACACTGCTCACCAGCTTTGTCATCCTGTTGCTGCATAAGCAGGCGTACTTCACTTAGGCGCTCCAGAATATGGCCGTGTACTTCCAGCATCCTTTTCATCCGCACCAGTTCCACCGCCGAGGTAGACAAGCCGTGCTGTTCAAACTGGTCATCGAGCTGGCTCAGTTTATCCCGCTCCTCCTCGCGCTCCAGCTCGATGGCATCCAACTGCTGCTGTATCTGCGCCCGTTCGCTCAGTGCTTTGCGACGCCGGTAAATAAAACTCCCCCAGCCGCTGGCGGCGGCACTTCCGGCCGCGACGACACCAGTCATCAGCCACTGCGGATAAAAGTAATGACAGCCGCCCGCCGCCAGCGCCGCCACAACCGTCAGCAACACAGGTGCAGCAGCCGTCGGCACGGCAACAGCATCCATCTGCCGCCGCAATGGCACCATCCGCTGCTGTGAAGCG
>JAMOOS010000215.1 GCA_027065245.1 Desulfuromonadaceae bacterium
GGAAGGAGCACTAAAAAATGGCTGAACAGGATAGAGTTTATATGAACCCGTTGCCGGTGCGTATCTGGCACTGGGCTAACGCTCTGGCGATTGTAACGTTGTGTATTACCGGTGCGCAGATCCGTTTTCCGGATGTTATCAATATTTTTGGCTCGTATGGGACAGCGGTCAGCTTGCATCATGCTGCCGGTATTGTTGTAGTGTTGTCGTTTTTGCTGTGGTTTTTTTACTACGTGGTCATCACCCGTACTTTTGGCAAGATTTACCTGCCAACTGCCAAGGATTTGCAGAGCGGCATTATCAATCAGGCCTTGTATTATTTCTTCTACTACTTCCTCGGTACCAGGGAGAATCCGCACAAGGAAACACCGACAAATAAATTTAATCCCATGCAGAAATGTGCTTACGTGGTGATTATGATGGTGCTGGTTCCTGTTATCATTGTGACCGGTCTGGCGTTGATGAACCTTGGTCCTCTGCGTGAATTTGTAGAGCTGCTGGGCGGCGTCAGGGTTGTGGCCGGAATTCATTTTCTGGTAGCCTGTGCCCTGGGGGCATTTTTACCCACCCACTTTTATCTGGCGACTTTGGGGCATACTCCCTTAGCTCACTTCAAGACCATGTGGACAGGTTGGGAAGATCACTCTGAACACTAGTTGACTGTGTTTCTTGAAAAGTGATATTCGCTGGTAAACAAGGCAGCGGAGCGATTTGTCGCTCCGCTGTTTTTTTATGGGCTGTTGGCTGATGTGGTTGTAGTCACGCCTGGTTGTGGGTAGATAAAATGTACAAGCATATATTTGGACCGGTGCCATCACGGCGGCTGGGGATCTCCCTGGGAGTCGATTTGGTTCCCAAAAAAGTGTGTTCGCTCGACTGTGTTTACTGCGAAGTGGGCAAGACGACGAAATTGACGGTTGACAGGGCCGAATATGTAAAAATTGACCGGGTCAAGCAGGAACTGGAGCATTATTTTGGCGATAATCCTGATCCGGAATATATCACCTTGTCCGGTTCCGGCGAGCCGACCCTTAACCGCTATCTGCACGATCTTCTGTGCTATATAAGAGAGAAAAAACCGGCAATCCCGCTGGCGGTTTTAACCAACGGGACTCTTTTGTATGACAAAGAGGTGAGAAATGCCTTGTGTAAAGCTGATGTCGTGATGCCGTCGCTGGATGCCGCCAGCGCCACCGTATTTAAACGTATCAACCGGCCAGCGGCGGAACTCGACATCGATTGCTGTATCCAGGGCCTGGTTGAATTTAGAAGAGAGTTTCACGGCGAAATCAAACTGGAGGTATTTATTCTACCCGGTTATAACGACAGCAGCGCCGAGTTGTCGCGGCTAAAAAAAGCGATTTTGAGTATAGCCCCCGATTCTGTGCAATTGAATACCCTGGATCGACCGGGAGTTGTTCCCGGCTTAAAAGGGGCGACGATGAGTGAATTGCAGCGGGTGGTTGACTATTGGGATATGGCCAATGTTGAGATAATCAACACATTTAAGGAGCGTAGAAAGGTAAAATCGTTCCGGAATGATATTGAAACGGCAATTGTTGCAACCATTACCAGAAGGCCGTGTACCCTGGACGATTTGAGCACTGTCCTCGGCCTGCATGTGAACGAAATCAATAAATACCTGGATGTGCTGGAGCGTGACGGCGCCATAGAGGCGGTAGCAGAAGAGCGAGGACTGTTTTACCGGCTGAAGGCGGAGTAATAACACGCTGCCCTCCTCTGTCGCCTGGGGAGGGCAGCGTGGCAGTTGTTCCTACTTGTCGGTTGGCGCTGTATCAGATCGGCCCAATGGTAGAGTTGTGGTTCTGCCACCGTATATGACGGGATCGCCACGGTAACCGAGTGCCTTGAAGTCGATGTAATCGCTTTGCTGCTGTAGGGCTTCGATTCCGGGTATTTTGCCCTGTAAGGAAGTCAAATCCGCTACGTGTTGCGCCAGCTTTTTGAAATCCACCTGACGATTGTCACGATGACAGCGGTCGCAGGTTTTTTCCTGCCTGAAACTTTGATGGCAATTGACGCAGGTAAGAGCCATTTTGGCCGGCATAACCTCATGTTCCACCCGCCAGTACATCCAGGTTTCTTTCCAGATAAATTGGCCGCTGTACGGCAGGTTGGCGCTGCGCATGCCATCGGCGAATGCTTTATCCCAGTCAAAAACTTTCCAGTATGCTGTCGTGTCGTCTTTGCCGCGCGGGAACAGGTGCGGTACCAGTAGCGTCCGATATTTAACATCAAACGCCTGCACGCCCTTCATCAGTTTAAAAGGTGTTATCCTGGATTTAGGATCGAGAATCGAACCGACCGGTCGGGTCAGCTCGATGGCTGCGGCGTTGAGATTCGCCGCGTCGCCCAGTACCATCCGCTGCATATCGCCATTGAACCAGGCGTAATTTGGTTTCACCGCCCGGCCCCAGCGGAAGGCGCCTTTTTTTACGTGGTAATCGGGATAGCCTTTTTTGCTGTTGCCGAAATACTGCATTACCGGCTGACGCGTTTTGTCGCCGGCCTGCGACCAGTCCCACCACAGCTTGGTGGGAACGCACTTGGCGTACACAGGCGAATGGCAGGTGTTGCAGTCGATACTGGCACAGTGTTTGTTGAGGTGGTGATCCAGCAGTTTGTTCCCGAAATGGGGAGTGTTTGAGTGGCAGTCGGCACATTGTACCACCCCTTCAACCGCTGCAACGGATGAACTGCGCCCGGCAATCCGGTGCTGTCTGGTGGTGTGACACTCAGCGCAGCTGAAGTCGAGATTGCCCATGTGTATGTCGCAGTCGGGATCGGGCTGCAACAGGTTGCGCCCCATGTCGGCATGTTTGATGGCGTTGCCGCCGCCACCGTTAAAGTGGCAACTGCCGCAACTTCGTCTGCTGGTGTGCCCGACGTTTTCGGCTACATATTTAAGATTGACTTTTTTATCCGGCCAGCCGGCCTTGGGTGGCGCTTTTTTGTAGGTGCCGGTAGTGTCGTGACATACTAGGCAGTCCATGTGGGTGACATCGTTAAAATCAAAAGAAGAATCTTTCCAGCCGTAACCAGCGTGACAACTTGTGCAACGAGACTCGTTGCTGATGATGCTCACTCAGTAATTATTCAGGGCCGTGGTGCCCTTGCCGTGCCTGACACTGTTCTCGTGATCCTGGGTGTGGGTTGACGGTCCGCGCCACAGCCAGTGGGCGCTGTGCTGCAGGTCGTTTGCGGCTGTCTCGTGGCAGCGCAGGCACTCTGCCGTAACCTGCAGCGCGTCGGCGTTGTCGGGTAGTTTAACCAGTTTTTTATGGTCGGGAACATTATTGAGATGGCAGCCCCGGCATGTTTGTGGTCCTTTGTGCCGTTGTTCGTGACACGGAATACAGCGTTGGTGAAACGCGGCTTTCAAGCCGAGGCGTTCTGGATAATCGGGATTGAAAGCCTGTTGATGGCACGCTGAACAGCGCTGAGTTTCCAGCGGCTTGTCACCGTTTTTAGCCGGTGTCGCAGTTTTGGCACGCAGGTGATGGCAGATGGTGCAGTCGCCGCTCTCGGCGGCATGCTGCCCATGATTGAATCGCACCGCGCCGTAATGATCCTCCACCGCCTTGATAAAGGGGCTGTTCAGCACAAAGTAGCTATCCTTGACATCGCGGACGGAGACTCCCAAAGCGTGTAAGCGTTGGCTGCGCCGGATGGCCCCTTCCTGTTTTACCTCTTTTACCATGGGGACAACCGCCTGCGCGCGCCGCAGGGCTTTTTCCTGCGCCGGGGCCACCCATTGCTCCCCGGTGGTTGCGGCGTAAACCCACGTTGTGTAAGTGCAGGTCAGCACCATCAACATCAATATCTGCAAGTGTATTTGTCTCATTTCAACATCTCCTTACGGCGCGGCGACAGGATCGGCAGATGTGTGACCAGAATCCGGTAGAGAAACATCAAGGCAGCGATCAAGCCGCAGGTAATGGCAATTTCGCCTATTGCTGGAGAATATGTTTCGTGGGTGAGGGGCGGCGTGAAACCGATGATAAACACATTGACCCGATTGATGACAACACCCGCCACAACCATGGTGGCGGCGATAAACAGATATCTGCGTGACTGCCGCCGTTGGGGCGAGCGCAATATGTACCACGGCACGATAACGCCGCACAGCAATTCAACAATAAACGCATTGCTTTGCGCAGTGCCGTCCAGCAGGTATCTCCAGGTGCCTCGCCAGAGCATGTCTCCACCTTTGAGTGTAAAGTACAGCCCCAGCAGGTAGTAGGTGATTTTCGCCAGTGGTGCCAGCACTGCCATTTCATCGTCAGTTTGCAGCGAGCAACTGGCCAGCGTCGCTTCAAAGATCACCATCGGATAACCGACGGCGATAGCTGATACCAGGAACAGCAACGGCAGAATCGGTGTGTACCACAGTGGATGCAGCTTGGTTGGCGCAATCAGCAGCAGCGACCCCAGGCTGGACTGATGCATGCAGGACAGTACCACACCGGCGATAATAAACACCCACAGGGTTTTGCCCAACCACCTGTCTGCCGTGCTCAGGAGTTGTTCCACTACTCCGTTTAATCGAGCCGCCCGTCTCGGCAGTGAGACTTTGCCGCTGTAACCTTCCACGACAACGGGGAGAAACTCTATGTACAAAACGCTCAAGTACACCATTACACACATGGCCACTTCGAACAGTACCGAGTTGGTGTTCCAGTTGAAAATTGGTTTCCAGATCGCCCAGGAACGGCCGATATCCACCAGTAGCCCCAGTACGACGAACGTGTAGCCCAGCATAGCGGTCAGCAATGCCGGTCGTACCACCGATTTGTATTGATGGCGCCCAAAAATATGCGTCAGCGCTGCGGTGGTAAACCCGCCGGCAGCGAGGGCCACGCCGGTGGCCACGTCGATGGCGACCCACAAGCCCCAAGGGCGGGCATTGCTCAGGTTGGCGACGGCGCCGATGCCGAACATAAAGCGCGCGGCAACGGCGACGGCGCCGATGGCCATAAAGAACAGCATCACTATCACGCCGGGAGTCCATAACGGTTGTCGCAATGGTGCCGGATTGTGCTCGCCTGATACACTCATGATACACCTCCGCTTTGCTTGTGCCCCTCACCGCTATCGTTTTTGGCACGGTTGCGATACATGATGCCGCCGAGCAGCGCAAACAGTAACGCCGGTGACCACAGATAACTGAATAGCGAATGTTGAATCAGTTCCGATAACCGTGGTAAAGGATTTGACGGTAATGTCAGGAAACCCAGTTTTTTGAATGGCACCCGGGCCAGGTACAGCCACGCCGTGCCGCCGGCCTCGTGCTCACCGTAGATGTGCTGTTCATAGCGGGCCGGATATTTGGCCAGGCGTTTTTTCGCCAGTTGTAGCAGTGTTGTTCTTTTACCGAAGGTTATCGCCTCAGTGGGGCAGATTGTGGCGCAGGCAGGAGCTTTGTGCTGGCGGGTGAACTGCTCTTCGCAAAAATTGCACTTCATCACTCTGGGGGTCAGCGGGTTGTGATATTCGTAGGCGGGGATTTCAAACGGGCAGGCCATCATGCAGTAGCGGCAGCCGATACATTTGCTTACGTCGTAATGAACGGCACCGTTATCGTGCTTGCTCAATGCGCCGGTGACACACGCCGAGGCGCAGGATGGATCTAGGCAGTGCATGCATTGAATCTTTACGTAGTCCGCCACCAGCAGGCCAGCGTCATCTATCCGTCCGCTGTGGTAACGATTGACCACGGTAAATCTGCGGGCGTCAGGTCGCCGGGCGCTGTCAAAGACGGTCAAATCGTCAAAGCGCCTGGCCGGTTCGGGCAGATTGTTGATTTCATTGCAAGCCTGCTCACACTTGCGACAGCCGATGCAACGGCTGGTATCCACCAGACAGGCGAAAGAATCACCAGCTTTCTTGCGTTCAGCGCGTGTTGGTCGCGGCGAGATTACCACCGAACCAGCACCTACAGCAGCCAACTTGAAAAAATTACGGCGTTTTATTTGCATAGGCCCTCACAGACTGTACACCGTTGTTCATGTTGTTTGGTTGCGAACGATCCCCCATCCACAAGAATTATCGCAGTTGCCAAGTAGAACTTTTTGAGCCACAATGCGTTTAACCTCTTTGGTGATGAGTTGATTATGTCTAGGAGCCTGTCGGACTTTCCATGCATCGGCTGCAAAACCGCCTGGCCGGTGCATATTTCCGCTCCTTTTCGACCAATAGCTACGGCTATTAGCCTTCAAACGAGCGAAAATCTGTCCTCGACCAGTCGATTTTTCGCTTCGATCCGCAAAGCCCGACAGGCTCCTAGGTAACTATATTATCTCACACTTTAGAGGTTTTTTCATTTCTTATCGCGGATCTTGGGCAAAGAACGAGCAGGTTTTTATGTTTGTGGGCTCACTGATTCAGGTTTAATATCGTCCCAGCCGACATGACCTGACTGCACTCTTTGAGATGGAAAATTTTCAGTTTGAGTGACTGGTGCAACAATGTTCTGTCCATTTTTTAACTTGAAACGTTGCAACATACCCCGCAATTGAGCGGCTTGCGCTGACAGTTCCTCGGCGGCGGCGGCACTTTGTTCGGCGCTGGCAGTATTTTGCTGGGTCACGGTATCAATCTGGGTAACTCCCACATTTATCTCGGCGATACCTTGCGCCTGCTGCTTGCTGGCAGCAGCAATTTCGGCTACCAGATCGGTCACTTTACCGACACCGGAAACAATTTCGTCTAAAGCTGCAGCTGTCTGGTTGGCAATGGCACTTCCATTTGCGGTTTTTTCGACCGAATCTTTGATCAGCTCCGATGTTTCTGCAGCGGCTTTAGCACTGCGTGCTGCTAAGTTACGTACTTCTTCAGCAACAACAGCAAAACCTTTTCCATGCTGTCCGGCACGAGCTGCTTCGACTGCTGCATTTAAAGCGAGCAGATTAGTCTGGAAGGCAATCTCATCAATCGTTTTGATAATTTTGGAAATTTTCTGTCCTTCTTCGTTGATACCAGCCATTGCCGCAACCATCTCTTGCATTTGTGCGCTGCCTTTTTCTGCTGCTAGTTTGGTTTCTGTCGATAAGCTATTGGCTTGAGCAGCATTTTGTGCATTGAGAGATGTTTGTGAAGAGGTTTGGTTAAGGGAGGCGGCAACCTCTTCCAGCGAGGCTGCTGATTCGGTTGCCCCCTGGGAAAGGGTTTGACTGGAATCTGCAATTTGACCTGAGGCTGATGAAATTTCGTTCCCAGCTATCTGAATCTGCCCCATAATGTCATTCAGGTCGGTGCCAAGTTTCTTGATTGCACCGCGCAACTCATCTCGCTCATCCCGTGGAGTGATATCAAAGGTCAGATCGCCATTTGCCAGTTTTTGCATTGAACTGACTATTTCATTTTGCAGGGAGTCGGAAAATTGATCCATCGAGTTTGCCATCTGACCGATTTCGTCTTTACGGTTCAAGTGGAGGCGATTATCCAGATGACCTTTTTCCAGCTCTTCGAGCATCACG
The DNA here is from genome assembly GCA_027065245.1 of Desulfuromonadaceae bacterium. Taxonomy (GTDB): domain Bacteria; phylum Desulfobacterota; class Desulfuromonadia; order Desulfuromonadales; family Desulfuromonadaceae; genus Desulfuromonas. Next base: position 7,500 of record JAMOOS010000215.1, read on the forward strand.
ACTGTTTTGCGCATTGGCCCGGTCAAGGACCGCGTAACAAAAATCGCAATAATGGTACCAACAAGCAACGAGATAATAGAGACAACAGCAATCGTCCAGAGAGTTGATTTGTTCTGTGCTTGCAGCATTGGGCCCAAGGCATCCTGTTCGCCTTTAATCGAGAGCTTAACATCGTTAACAGCTGCGGCAACTTCAGGACCGATCCGGTCAAGTGTGTTAGTAACAATTTCATCACGTTCACGCACAAGCGTTACCAAACTGTGAAAAGTCTCCGTGTAATTTTCACGAGCCTGCATAAATGATTTGAACAATTCACGCCGCTGTGGATTTTGCAATTTTTCGTCAAGTGTTGTTGCCAGTTGACCTACTTCAACGCCGATTTCTTTGTCAAAACGTTCGCTAGCTTCTTTGGCATGAGTTGATAGATATTTAAGAGCGTACAAACGTGCCAGAAGGACGTGTTCCTGAATTCGACCAGCATAGTAGGCGGCATCAGTATCGTTGTCCTGATAGGCTGATTTCATAATTTCCGTCAAAGCTGTTCGCATGGCAAGACCGTTTGGATCAAGCTCGTTAGAGATTAAAGAATTCCGTTTATTGATAGTCTCAACCACGCCATCAAAACCTTTTTCATATTCGTTCAAAGATTTATCAATAAACGCTACTTTTTCCGCTCGCTCAGGATTCTGGATCTCTTTCTTTGCCTCGCTGAGCTTCTCATTCATTGAAGCTAAATACTCTTGATATTGCTGAAGATCCTTTTTACTATTGGTGATCAGAAAGTCTTTAACATTCATCCGCACCATGAGCATATCGGCTTGGAGGAAAGCAGTCAGGTTGGTGTCGCGTGCTATGCCACGATACTGTGTAAATCCGTGACTTGCCTGGTTAAGTCCCTGGTAGCAAAAGAAAGAGACGACGAGCAACAGAACGAGAATCGTTCCCGAAAGCAGCAACATCTTTTTACCAATTTTCAGATTGTCAAACATAAATTTTTCCTCCAAGTGATTTGCACCAGGATATGGGATAATGACGTTGAAAGGACTGCGTAAACCCTGAATAAATGCCTCTCCGCAAAATCTGTGGTTAGAAGGCAATAAAAATAGCGTATCGTCCTGCCGGGATGGATAAGATGGATTGTCCAGTAACTGTTACCCCATACCCGGGAAGGACAGTGCTGATAAAGACTTTACTGAACAAGACTGAACGATTCAAGTCATTCGTTTACGTTTCCGTGTGTTTTATGCTGATCGCCGATATGGAAGCGCTGGTTGTTGCTATCGAACCACAGCGTAATAGCAGGCCGCTGTGCCCCGAGTGCGGCAAGTGCTGCACCGTTTATGACCTCCAGTATGGGTGAATTGCTCAAGCTCAACCTGAGGTCGATCAAGGCTTATCTGTTGCGAGAGGATTTTCAACGTTTCTGGGAATATCAGCGTGTCGACTTCGCTGAAAAATTCCTCGAAAACTGGATAACCAGAACATTGCAAACCGACCTGAACGAAATGAAAAAAGTTGCCAGGATGTTACGCAAGCAAAAGCCGCTGATTTTGAACTGGTTCAGGGCCAAGGGGCGACTTTCCAGCGATGCGGTAGAGGGGATGAATCTGAAAGTA
>JAMOOS010000216.1 GCA_027065245.1 Desulfuromonadaceae bacterium
TGCAGACGTTCAAGCTCCTGTGCCGCAGCATGCTGCTGGTTTTTCTGCTGCTGCAACTGCAATTGTAACTGTTGACAAGTCGCGCGGTTTTCCTGCTCATCCCGTTGCGCCTGCGCCAACGCCTGGTGCGCAGCGGCCATTTGCCCCTCTGCCAGCTCCAGCCGTTGCCTCAACGCCTGCCGCTCCTCTTCCAGGCAGCGGATACGCCGCTTGTTTTCCAGCAGCAACCGTACGCTGGCATCTGTTTCGGCCAGTAACACGGTACCACGCCAGTCAAGACAGCGACCGTCCCCATCTACCAGCAGCGCCCCCGGTGGCAGCGTTGGCGCGCCAGGCAAAACTTCCGTCAACGATTCAACATAGAACATGCCACGCATGGCAGCCTGCACATGCCCGGCAATTTCGGCATCGCTATCCACCAGTTGCGCCAGTGCCTGGCCCACGGCAACGTTCGGTTCTTCACCGGCAGATGGCAACTGCACCGCCGCTACGGGATTGTCGGTACTGCCCAGCAATGTTCCGACAGCGTCACCGCCATCTACCAGCAACGCCTTCATGCCGACGCCCATGGCGGCAGCCACTGCATGTTCAAGATATTCCGGTATCCGCACCCTGTCGGCCAGAATACCGCTATGCACAACCCCGCAACCGGCAGGGCCCGCCGCATCCCCCGACACACTGCGCTTTTCCAGTTCACGCAAACTTTCCAATTGCGAATCGCACCTATCAAGCTGGCGCTGAACACCATCGCAATGTTGTCGACAACCGTCACGCTGCTGCTGCCGCTGCCGCAATCGACGGCCCAGCTCTTTTGCAGCGCTTTTGGCATCGTTCAATTGCTGTTCCAGCTCTGCGCAAACACTTTCGCACCGCTTGAACTCATCGCGAGCCTGCTGCACCTGTTCGTCAAGATCGTGCAGCTCGCTGTTATGGTTGCGGCTGCGCTCTTCAACAAACTGCAACCGCTGCGTCGCCTGCTCCAGCCGGTTCTCCCGTTGATTAATATGGCGCTCGCACGCAGTTACAGCGTTACGCGCCGCATCAACCGCAGCACGACATTGACCTATTTCGGCATCAGCGGCAGCGCCCTGGCGACACAACTCCTGTTCGCGCTGCCGTTGTCCATCCAGCTCCAGTTGCCACTGCTGCAGTTCGGCGCACATCTGCTCCAGCTCGTGTTCCCCCTGTCTGCGGTGTTCCTGCAATTGCCCCAGCTCGGCGTTCATTTCGTCACGTCTGGCGGTAAACGCCTCGGTTTCGCGACTGATAAACTGCAACTGGCCGCCAAGATTATCGATCTCGCTGCCAAGGCGGTAACAGCTTTTTTCCAGCTGCGCTACCTGCTCTTCCTGCTCGGCGACGCAGATGCGCTGTTTTTCCACCTGCGCAGTTATCGCCGCCAGCGCCGCCGCCAGCACTTCTTCGCGCTCACCGCAGCCTTTGAGATGCTGACGCTTATCCTCCAACTGCGCGTCCAGGCGCAGCCAACGCTCGGCATACACCCCCAGTTCCAGCCGCTTCAATTCACTGCGCAATTCGCGGAAACGGCGCGCTTTGCCCGCCTGACTGCGCAATACCTTGAGCTGTCGTTCTACCTCGCCGATCACATCATCAAGCCGCACCAGATTCTGTCGGGCGTTTTCTATCTTGCTCAAAGCATTTTTACGCCGCACCTTGTACTTCGTCACCCCGGCGACCTCTTCAATGATGGCACGCCGCTGCTGCGGATGAGCGTGAACAATGGTGCTGATTTTCCCCTGTTCAATAATAGAATAGGCACGGGCGCCAACGCCGGTATCCATAAACAATTCGGTAATATCTTTAAGGCGGCAGGCAACCTTGTTGATGTAGTATTCACTGTCGCCATTGCGATACAGGCGCCGGGTAACCATAATTTCAGTGCAGTTTTTGAGAATATCGGCCAGCCGCCCGTGGGCGACACCAACACCGGTAAAAACCATGGTAACTTCGGCCATGCCGTGAGCACGACGCTGACCGCTGCCGGAGAAAATAATATCCTCCATTTTATTGCCACGCAGGTTCTTGGCGTTCTGCTCCCCCATCCCCCAGCGGATGGCATCGACAACATTGCTTTTGCCACAACCGTTGGGCCCAAGAATGGCACTTATTCCATCCTCGAGATGCAGCACGGTTCTGTCGACAAACGATTTGAAGCCGATTATTTCCAGACGCCTAAGTTTCATCCCTCGACAATCACCATCCACCGGAACAGGAATACACCCTCAATCACCGGCGCAACACTATCAGGCTGTTGCGCAAGAGTAAAGCACCACCCCAGTTGATGTGATGGCGTAATTTTTAATAATGCATGCAACTTCTCGCCGTGTTAGTCTCTGCTGCGGTATGCCATCGTGATACCAGCGACACAGATAATTTGAATACATCGCTTTACCGTGGTGTTATCCAGACCAACAGTTTGACACACGGTTCGGGGCTGCAATTTCCATGCTACGCAACAAAATTCTGCGCATATTTTTACTGACAACGCTACTTATCACCACTATCGCTGCCGCAACCGGCTACTACATAGCCAGCCACGAGCAGCAGATTGCCTCCCTGCTTTCCCGCCAGATCAGTGCCGCAAGTGGCATGGAAATATCCATTGGCAATGTGTCTGCCACGCTTTCCCCTGCCGCCACCCTGCATTGCTATAACATCAGCATCAAAGCATCGGATCAGCGCTCTGCCAACATCAGCATTGAAGCAGTAAATCTGGTTTTTGCCTGGAACGATCTGCTGGCGGGTAATCTTGCCTGCACCAGGGTTGGGGTAGACAAGCTGCAATTGCAGCTAAAGCGCGAAAAAGGCGGCGATAAAGCCGTAAGTACCGCACCGGCGCAACCGGAGGTAGAGGCCCTTAAGCAACTGCGCGCCATGTTCGCCGTAATTGGCACTCTGGAACTGCACGATGCAGCCATCGCCATTGAGTTGCCCGAAAACAAGGAACTCAAAGCCAATCATATAAATGCCGAGATCAGCGCACCGGAAGAACTCGTGCTGTTGAGCATCACCGGTGAGATTCAGCAGCAACGACACGACAGCGCCATGTTTGCCCTGCACGGACAGCTTAAGGCCGGAGCCGATTGGCAAACCGGTCGACTCAAGTTAGAAACCCGGGTAACCGGCCTTGTTCCGGCTCTGCTGCCAGTGAAAAACAGTGCGGAACTGCCGCACAATGAGTTAAACTTCAGCGCCAAAGCAGAGGGCGTCCCGCAGCAGCAGATGACGCTGCAGCTCAGACTGTCCACCCCAGAGGGCGCAACCGTCAATATCGGCGGCGTCACCCTGCCCGGAGGAGAAATAAATGCCGATGGCAGCGTACAACGTCGTGCCGACAACCTCTATTGTGACAATTTACGCCTGTCATATAACAAAATACGGCTCAACTGTGCCTTTGAGCTGGACAACTGGCGCCATGCGCCATATATCAAAGCCAATCTCGGCAGCAACAACATCCCCGCCGCTGCCATCATACCGTTACTGCCATCCACCACCACGCGGCAGTGGCGTCAGCTTATCAACAACACTTTACTGCAGTGTAAAAACCTGCATATTGAGGGGCCAGCGTCCCATTTAACTCTACGCAACCTGGTACAGGGCGAGGTGCATCTGCAAAAAAAACGTTTGCGTTATCATCTGTTTGAGGCCGATGATTTCAGTGCCGTTATGCGCTGGGATAAAACCAGTTTCAAACTGCACACTTCGCCGTTGCACATTGATACCGATTCGCTTTCTATAGCCGGGCCATTACGCATAGATGCCAGTTACACTGGCAGCGACACCTGGCGTATCGCCGCCGACCTGACCCCACTGGCATACAATCTGGCCGACCTCGTCAGCAAAAAACAGGGAGAACATGGAAACTTCAAGGCTGTCTATATCACTAAACGCAACAGGCGCGTACTGAATGACGCCGAACTCGATCTGCCCGGGTATCTGTGCCGTTTCTCCGGCGAACTAACCGACAACGGAAACTACAAGCTGAATTTTTCCCTGCCTGATTACCGCTTGGAAACCATCAGCAGCCGTATCAATGTACTGGATGATATGCAGCTGCGCGGCGGCATTGCAGTTTCCGCTGTGGCCAGCGGCAACATTACCCATGCCAACCTGCCGACACTACATGCCGACATAGCTATTCACGACTGCGCCATAACCCCAACTCACGTTATTTCTCCCATTCACCACGTCAACGGCAACGCCGTTCTCGACAACACCCATCTTTATGCCAAGGCACTGCAAGTTAAGGTGGGACAGTCCCGTTTGAGTGTCAATGCCGATATCGCCGATTTGCGCAACATCGTCGCCAAACTACATGCCACCGGCAACAACATTATCGCCAGTGACCTGAGTTTTGACAACAACCGGGCAATCCTCAAGAGTGTCGATGGCCGCATCAGCATCGACACCGACGGCATAACGTTTGACAAAGTCGATGTTACCCTGCCGGAAGGCACTGCTGCGGCAGTAACCGGTCGCCTTGATTTTACCGCACCAAAACTTGATATGTCCATCAAAGCCAGCTATGCCGATGTGGACGAAATCATCAACCTGTGGCACAGCACCGCAACTGCCGACAGCGACAAACCGCTGGCACTGCCGACAACATTCACGCCACCACCACTTAAGGATAGCAGCGACGAATTCATCCACATCGATATCAACGCCGCCAGCGGCAGTATCGGCGGTTTTGAGTTCCAGCATGCCATAGGGCAGATCCATTACACCCCCGGTCAGTTACGCATTGAACCTCTCACCTTCCATGCCGACAACGGCCATGGTGAAGCGAGCATCTTTATCACCCAGCCCAATTCCTATCTACGCATTTACGGCGTGGTAGACAACATGAATGCCGACAAAATCTACAATCAGGTGATAAAATCCACCGGCATCATCACCGGTCACTGCGATGCCAATTTTTCCATCGAGGGGCCACTGAACGGCGGTTTTCTTGCCCATTCCAACGGGGCGTTCCACGTGGATATCCACGACGGCGTATTGCGCAAGTTTGCCACGCTGTCCAAAGCGTTCTCCATTCTCAATGTGCAGCAGTTGTTCAAACTGCGCCTGCCCGACATGTCCACCGAGGGGATGCCCTTCCGTCATTTAAGCGGCGATTACGCCTTAAGCGATGGCGTTCTGCACAGCAGCAACACCTTCATAGCCAGCTCGTCCATGAATATCACTCTGGTCGGCACCCATAACCTCAACAGCGACGATATGGACGTGGTGATGGGGATAGAGCCGCTGGGAACAGTGGACACGGTTATCACCAACATTCCCGTAGTCGGCTGGATTCTCGGTGGCGATGATCAATCGCTGATACACACCTATCTGCGTATCACCGGCAACAGCAGCGACCCCAAGGTTACGACCATGACTATAAATTCCACTTCCAACAAGATATTCGATATCGTTAAACGGGTAGTAAAATTGCCTGCAGCCCTAATAACTATCCCCGGCAAAGTACTGATAAAAGAGAACAAGCGTCCACAAAATACAAAAAAGAGCCGCCGCCATTAACTGCTGACAGCCAGTGGCTGTTTATGGTAAAGATGCGATGCGCTCAGCCGCGACAACCGTCACCAGTTGCCGACAGCATAGCTGCCGGAGACAGACCAATAGACAAATAGATGCAGGAGTCCGCCAATGTTCAATCTGTCCGAAAAGGGCCGCAATATACGCAACATGTTCGATGATATAGCGCCCCGTTACGACCTGCTCAACCGCCTGTTATCCATGGGTATCGACCGGCGCTGGCGCCGTGTTGCCGTCGGCCAACTGCGCATTCCGCCGCGCGGCATGGTGCTCGACCTGGCCACCGGCACCGGCGATGTAGCACTGGAGATAGCCGGGCGCACCCCGGATTCGGTTCTTGTCATCGGCGAGGATTTCACCCAGGGGATGCTGCTGAAAGGGCGGGAGAAAATTGCCGCCTCACCCTATGCCGGGCGCATTGAGCTGGTCAACGCCCCGTGCGAAGCCATCCCTCATCCGGATCAGACCTTCGACGGCATCACCATCGCCTTTGGCATCCGCAACGTGGTGGATCGCCCTGCCGCCCTTAAAGAGATGTACCGGGTACTGAAGCCGGGCGGGCGGGCGGTAATACTGGAATTTTCCACCCCGTCAAACCCGCTGTTCAAAATTATATACAACACTTATTTCCACCGCATTCTGCCGTTCATCGGCGGGCTGCTGTCCAAACGCAGCGCCTATAAATATCTGCCCGACTCGGTGGCGGCATTTCCGCCCCAGGAACAGTTTTCTGCCATGATGACCACAGCCGGATTTGGCAAGGTTAGGTATCGTGATCTCACTTTCGGCATTGCCAGCGTATATATCGGAGTGCGTGGAGAAGCATAATTGACCGGATACCGAGCAGTAAAATTGACATACAGTGGTAAACTTGTTATAGAATTAACCTCTTATTAATATACACATGTACGCACCGGCAGCAATACGGCACTGCTGCATACGGTTGATGAAGCGGCAAAGCCATGAAACAGCTATACAGCAAACAAGCAATCGCCCGGCAGACCGCCCGCATTGGCACAGAGATCAGCCGCGATTACCAAGGTCTGGAGATAATCCTTGTGGTAGTGCTAAAAGGGGCGATGTTCTTTGCCGCCGACTTGGCACGCACCATAAACAACGATGTAAACGTAAAGATCGATTTTATCCGTGTCAGCAGCTACGGCACCTCGACCGAGTCATGCGGGGTTGTCACATTTAAAACGGATATTGAGACGGATATCAGCGGAAAGCACGTTGTACTGGTAGAGGATATACTCGATTCCGGTCTGACTTTATTTGAACTGCAGAAGCACCTGCAAAAACGGCAACCAGCTTCACTTAAAGTATGTACCCTGTTCGACAAACCGGGCAACAGGGTTGTAGCTATCAACCCGGATTACTGCGGTTTTTCCATAAAAAATGACTTTATCATCGGCTATGGACTCGATTACGCCGAACGCTACCGCAACCTGAGCGCGGTATATCGCTTTGACCCTGAGCAGCACCAGTCTACAACAGGAGAATCCTGATGGATATTCAGTGTGACAAATGTAAAACCATTTACAATATTGATGATTCCTCAGCACAGGGTCAGGATATCAGCGCCCGGTGTGTCCGTTGCGGTCATCTCTTCGCCATCGATGACAAGGCCAGAAATGTAGTATCACCTTTTGAAATTTTTGATACTGCGCCACAGGGCAAGCCAGTGCATCCTGTACCGAAACCCACACCGAAGGATACCGAAAACACAGCAGCAACAACTGCTGCGGCAGATGGCATCGAGACCACAACCCAATCATTGCCGCAAGCAGAGAAATTGAGCCTCACCACCTCCAGTTCACACGAGGATGGCCAGGATGAGCAGCAACCGTCGGCACAGGACGCTGTGACTATTCCGGCACCGGAAGATTTCAGCTTTTCTGGCGACGATACAGGGGACGCAACTGCCGAAGCTGCAGAAGAACCTGCCGCCCCTCAACCTGCGCAAGAGTCGGCAATTCCCGGGCCGACGGAAGATTTCAGCTTTTCGGCCACCACCGACGCTGTACCGCCAGAAATCGAAGCCAAGGATGACCAGCAATCTGCTCCTGAGTGGAGCAGTGACAGCGCGGCTTTCAGCTTCTCATCCCTGCCCGATAACAGAGACGAAACGCCCAAGGAAGAATCTGCCTTTGAAAGCACCGGTGAGTTCACCTTCAACAGCTTGTCCAACCAGGATGATGACACCGAAAACCGTGCCGCAGACACCTCCGCACTGGCGCCGGAGCAACTCACAAGTGAAGCTCTGGCACCGCAACCGCTGCCAGAGAAACCTCGCACTGCTGAGCATGTCGCTCCGGAACAGCCACAGCAGGATAGCGGGGCGCCGCAGCGTCCGCTCTCCCCGGTGAAAGAGAAACGCAAAACATCAAAACTGCTCATATTCCTGCTGCTGATCATCATTCTGCTGGCCGGTGTCTATGGCTATCTGTATACCACTTTGGGTACCACCGATATCGGCGTTATGATCGACAGCATCAGTCGGCAGATCAATCCGCCACCGGCACAACAACAAGGGCAGATTCGTATCATATCAACCCACAGTTACTATGTGGACAACGCGACCCTGGGACAACTGCTGATTATCGAAGGGGAAGCCGCCAACGATTATCCCAACCCCAGAGCCGAGATACTGGTCAGCGCTAATCTGTTCAACAACAGAGGTAAAAAGATAGGTCACCGCAACGCCTACTGCGGCAACATCCTGTCCAGAGCCAAGCTGAAAACCATCAGTGAAGCTGAACTGAAACGCACCATGAACAACTCGTTCGGTGACGCACTGTCCAACGCCAACGTGGAAGCAGGACAAAAGATACCTTTCATGCTTATTTTTGCCCACGTGCCTGCGGACTTAAGCGAATTCAGCGTTGAACCTGCAGCGTCAAAGCCGGTAACCCGCTGATACCGCCATCCATCTCTATTTTACCGGCAGATGCCTTGCTCAAGGAGTGTGTTGGACCTTACGATTGAAGCGAAAAATCGACTGGTCGAGGTCAGGTTTTCGCACGCTTGAAGGCGAATAGCCGTAGCTGTTGGTCGAAAAGGAGCGAAAGTACGCACCGGCCAGGCGGTTTTGCAGCCGATTTATGGAAAGTCCAACGCTCTCCTCGGCAGTAGCTTTTTTATCATCGTTAAAATCACCATCACTGCCAAAGCAACTGCGAACCCCGCATCCGCCCGGCTGCGGCTCAAGCAGCATACACTGCTCCCATCCGGGAGACTACGGTGAAAAAACACTGCGGCAGCAGACTGAATCAGGCTTTTACACGACTGACATAAATGCCATACCACCATCACATTGGTGCGCACAAGCAGCAATGACATCGTCGTTAGCAGCTATGTAATCCGATTTTTAAAAAAGCATTCTATTCACAAATACAACGTGGTGATTTAGCAACACTAAAAAAGGACAAAACCCTTGCAATTAATAGATAATTTAGCTATGCTCCCTAAGATTTCCGCCTGTTTTCCGCCTTAAAAACAGATAGTTACCACCAGACTACAGGCGCCTGAAAA
>JAMOOS010000217.1 GCA_027065245.1 Desulfuromonadaceae bacterium
ACGGCAAAGCCCATGGCAAACACCACAACATTACACAGTATACTGTCAAGGATCGCCGCTACCACCCGCACCCAGAAGCCGGCTGGCTCGGCCACAGGTGCAACTTCGGCGTAACCGCCCTGAGGCGGTGGCGGCACAGAGGGCGCGCCAGATGGTGGCGCTGGCGGCGTTACCGGCGGGGGATCGCAATACAGCGGCGTAGCTGCCGCCTCTGTTGCCGCTTCGCTGTACAGCGGTGGCGGCTCAACCGGGGCTGGCTGCTCCAGCACAAACTCGCCGCCACACTGCGGGCAGGTTACCCTGGCCGGCAAGGGCGGTAATTTTTCATCGGCTACCGCCTGACTGAAGTTACATTGGGGACACGTTACCTGCATAGACTTTACTCCTGCATCAGGGTGGCCATGATCGCTTTCTGGACGTGTAAACGGTTCTCTGCCTCATCAAATACCACCGAATGAGGACCTTCGATCACCTCGTCGCTGATCTCCTCGCCACGATGAGCGGGCAGACAGTGCAATACCAGGCACTCGCTGTCGGCTACAGCGACAATATCGCTGTTGAGCTGAAAACCGGCAAAATCCTTCTCGCGCTGGCGCTGTTCCTGCTCCTGACCCATGCTGGCCCACACATCGGTGTTGAGCACCTCGGCCCCGGCGGCGGCCGCATACGGATCGTTGGTGTAGAGGATGTTGGCACCGAGCTGGCGCGCCCGCGCCATCACCGCTTCATCCGGCTCATAGCCCGGCGGCGTAGCCACACGCAGTTCAAAGCCGAACACCGCAGCGGCGTTAATCCACGAATTGGCCATGTTGTTACCGTCGCCGATCCAGCAATATACCCGGTCGGCGTAACTGCCCTTGTGCTCAAGTACCGTAAACAGATCGGCCATAATCTGGCACGGATGGTAACTGTCGGTAAGGGCGTTGATCACCGGCACCGCGGCATAATGCGCCAACTCTTCAATGGCAGACTGGGAGTAGGTGCGAATCATGATGCCATCCACATAGCGCGACATCACCCGCGCCGTATCCTTTATCGGCTCGCCGCGCCCCATCTGGGTACTGGACGAGGGGAGAAACAGGGCGTGGCCGCCAAGCTGAAACATCCCCACCTCAAAGGAGACTCTGGTGCGGGTGGAACTCTTTTCAAAAACCATCCCCAGGGTCTTGCCAGCCAGTAGATGGTGGGGCTGCCCCTGTTGCTGTTGTTGTTTCAGGGTGCGGGCAAGGGAAAACATGGCGTCCAGCTCAGCCGCACTCCAGTCACACAGGCAGAGAAAATGTCTATTCACGGTATACTCCTCGCGGCGAGCAAAAATTACGCCGCCATACAACTTGCATGGATATCACATCATTTGTGAAAGTTGGGGCGATCCCCTTCATAGTACTTGTACGGTGCCTTGTATTTGCCACGGCTGTTATTGTTGGCCGACCACAAAAATGCCGCCGCCACAATGGCAAGAACCACCACAGTAAAAATAATCTTCTGGTTTTTGTTCATGGCTTTCCCTGGTGTCAAAAATGGAGTTCACACTTCACCAAAAACGTCATCGAGAATAGTCATGGCATCATCAATTTCACCGCGGCTTACAATCAGCGGCGGCACAAAACGCAACACGGTATCAGCAGTACAGTTGATGAGCAAGCCTTGCTCAAGCGCCTGCTTAACGATCTCACCGCCGGGAATATTCAACTGCAGCGCCAGAATCAAGCCGCGCCCGCGCACCTCAACGGCAAAGGGATAGCGGCGGCAGAAATCCTCCAGACGCTGGCGCAGATAGTCACCCATGGTCAGGCAGTTTTCCAGCACACCATCCTCCAGCAATACCCGCAGCGCCGCCACCGCCGCCGCCGTTACCAGCGGGTTGCCGCCAAATGTTGAGCCGTGGGTACCGGGCACAAAAGTAGCCGCCACAGCGTCGGTAGCCACCATGGCGCCGATGGGCGGGCCACCAGCCAGTCCCTTGGCCAGAGTCATGATGTCGGGAGCCACATCATCGTGCTGATAAGCAAACAGTTTGCCGGTGCGGCCACAACCCACCTGCACCTCGTCAAATACCAGCAGCAGCTGATGCTCGTCGCAAAACTCGCGCACCGCTCGCAAATAACCGGGCGGCGCCACGTTCACCCCGCCCTCACCCTGAATCGGCTCCAGCAGCACCGCGCAGGTTTTGTCGCTCACGGCGGCGCGCATGGCGTCGATATCGCCAAAGGGAACATAACGGAAACCGGGCACCACCGGATTGTAGCCCTTGCGCACCGCGTCCTGACCGGTGGCGCTGATGGTACCGATGGTGCGGCCATGGAACGATGCCAAAGCGGTGATAACCTCAAAACGGTTCTCGCCGTGATGTTCCAGACTGTGGCGGCGCACCAGTTTCATGGCCGCCTCGTTGGCTTCAGCACCGGAATTGCAGAAGAACACCCGCTCGCCAAAGCTGTTGGCGCACAACAGCTCCGCCAGCTCTATCTGGCTGGGTATATGGTAGTAGTTGGAACAGTGCAGCAAAGTCTGTGCCTGCCGTTGCAACGCCGCCACCACTTTGGGATGGCAATGGCCGAGGTTGTTCACCGCCACTCCGGCAAGAAAATCGAGATAACGTCTGCCGTCCACATCCCACAGATAGCAGCCTTCACCGCGCGCCGCCACCAGCGGGTAACGCCCGTAGGTGGTGGCAATACATCTGTCGCCGCGCTCTATCCACTGCTGTGCTGTTGTCATTTGAACCTCGCTACCGCCGTGCCGATGCCGGAATCGGTAAAGATCTCCAGCAGGCAGGCATGTTTCATGCGGCCATCGATAATATGCGCCTTGGCCACGCCGGCCTCCACCGCCGCTACGCAGCAGTTCACCTTGGGGATCATGCCGCCGCTGATGGTTTCGTCCTCAATCAGCGCCGCCACCGCACCCACATCAATGGTGGATATAAGCTGGCCGTTCTTGTCCTTGACCCCTTCGATGTCGGTGAGCAGAATCAGCTTTTCCGCCCCCAGCGCCCCGGCGATGTGGCCAGCCACTAGGTCGGCGTTTATATTGAACGTTTCACCGTTGGCACCGACACCCACCGGCGCGATCACCGGAATAAAACTGCTGTTTTCCAGCGTCACCAGCACCTGGGGATTGATGGTTTCCACCTCTCCCACCATGCCGACATCGATAATCTCCGGAGTAAGGGTATCGGGGTTGATGCGGCGCATCTCCAGCTTGCGCGCCGTTATCAGGTTGCCGTCCTTGCCGGACAGCCCCACCGCCTTGCCGCCGAGACGGTTGATGTTGCCGACAATCTCCTTGTTTACCTTGCCGCCGAGCACCATCTCCACCACGTTCATAGTTTCGCTGTCGGTAACACGCATCCCCTGCACAAAGTCGGTCTTGCGCCCCATCTGCTCCAGCACCCGGCCAATCTGCGGGCCGCCGCCGTGGACGATAACCGGATTGAGACCGATGAGCTTGAGCAGAATGATGTCGCGGGCAAAGCCCTCTTTGAGCTCCTCCTCCACCATGGCGTTGCCGCCGTATTTGATGACGATGGTCTTATTGTTGAAGCGCTGAATATAGGGCAGCGCCTCAATAAGCACATCGGCTTTGTTTATTATATCCTGCATAACACGGCGCTCCTACAGTATAAAGCGGGTCAGGTTCTGGTCGCTGACGATATCGCTCAGGCGCTCACGCACCTGCTGCGCCTCGATGCGGATAACCTTATCCGGCAGCTCCGGCGCATCGAAAGAGATCTGCTCAAGCAGCTTTTCCATAATGGTGTGCAGCCGCCGCGCACCGATATTTTCCGCCTCGTCGTTCACCTGGGCGGCAGTACGGGCGATCTCGGCGATGGCCTCATCACTGAACTGCAACTCAATCCCCTCGGTGGCCAGCAATGCCTGGTACTGGTTGACCAATGAGTTTTTCGGCTCGGTGAGAATACGCACAAACTCTGCCTCGCCAAGATTATCCAGCTCCACGCGGATGGGAAAGCGCCCCTGCAGCTCGGGAATCAGATCGGAAGGCTTGGCAACATGGAACGCACCGGCGGCGATAAACAGAATATGATCGGTCTTTACCGCGCCGTACTTGGTGTTGACTGTAGAGCCTTCGACAATGGGCAGAATATCGCGCTGCACCCCCTCGCGCGACACCTCGCCGCCGTGGTTGCCACCCTGACTGGCCACCTTGTCGATCTCGTCGATAAAGATGATACCACTCTGTTCGGTAAGTTCACGCGCCAGTTGTTTGACATTATCCATATCCACCAGTTTATCGGCCTCCTGGTCGATGATAATCTGACGGGCATCGGCGACACGGAGACGCTGGCGGCGGGTTTTTTTCGGAAAGATATTGCCGAACATCTCCTTGATGTTGAAGCCCATCTCCTCAGCCCCCGGCGGCGTCAGCACCTCCATGGCGGGGATATTGTTTTCTTCGATCTCCAGCTCGACAAAACGCTCGTCCAGCTCCCCCATCCGCAGCAGACGGCGCATTTTGTCGCGGGTAGAGGAGGCGCTGTTATCGGCAGCGCTCGCCAGCGTGGCATCGCCGGGCAGCAGCAGGTCAAGCAGTTTTTCCTCCGCCTGTTCCTCCGCCTTCAGGCGCACCTTCTGCGCCTCGCGCTCGCGCACCATGATCACCGCCAGTTCCACCAGGTCGCGCACCATGCTTTCCACATCGCGGCCAACATAGCCCACCTCAGTGAACTTGCTCGCTTCCACCTTGATAAACGGCGCCTGGGCCAATTTGGCCAGGCGGCGGGCGATCTCGGTTTTACCCACGCCGGTGGCACCGATCATGATGATATTCTTCGGCGATATCTCGTCGCGCAACTCGGCGTCCACCTGCTGACGCCGCCAGCGATTGCGCAACGCCACCGCCACCGCCCGCTTGGCGCCGTTCTGACCGATAATATAGCGATCCAGCTCCGAAACAATCTCACGCGGGGTAAAATTAGTCATAATTCTATGGTTTCCATACTGATATTACTGTTGGTGTAGATGCAGATCTCGGCGGCAATCTGCAGCGCCTGCTCGGCAATCTGCTCTGCCGTCATAGCGGTGTTACGCAACAGCGCCCGCGCCGCCGCCTGGGCAAAGGCGCCGCCGGAGCCAATGGCAGCCACGCCATCGTCTGGTTCAATGACATCACCGGCACCGGAAATCACCAGGGTCTGCTCATTGTTGGCGACAATCAACAGCGCCTCCAGACGACGCAGTATCTTATCGGTACGCCAGTCCCTGGCCAGCGCCACCGCCGCCCGCGCCAGCTGGCCGCGATACTGCTCCAGCTTGGCGTCAAATTTTTCAAACAGGGTAAAGGCATCGGCGGTACTGCCGGCAAAACCGGCGATAACCTGATCGTTATACATGCGCCGGATCTTGCAGGCACCGTGTTTCATCACCGTATTGCCCAAGGTCACCTGACCGTCACCGGCCAGCGCCACCTGCGCCGTGCTGCGGATACATACTATTGTTGTTCCTGAAAACATGTCGTATTTACCTGTTGTGTGTCTTAAGCAACACACGCAAGAAGTGTGCTTATAGCACTATTCACGAGTGGACAAAAGAAAAAGCCGCCGCGTCGCCACAGCTACTGTGCCGGTGGGACAAACACCAGAATCATCTCCACCGGTTTATCACCACAATTTTTGAAACCGTGGACAATTCCGGCACCGACAACCACACAACTACCGGCACCAAGGAGGTTTTCCTCCTCGCCGAGATAGCAGGTAACATCGCCGGAAAGAATATACACCGTCAGATTCTGCTCGTGGCAGTGGCCGACAATCTCACCACCGGGCTCAATACGACCGCGTTGCAGCGACAATCCGGCACCGGTAGCGGCGACCACCACATCACGGACAAAATATAATTGATGATCGGGATGAAGATCCTCTTCCTGCTCGGCACTGCGGATAATTGTCTGTGTCATGGTCGTATCCCCGTTATCAATTCCCGTTAACCCTCAAGCGCCTCGGCCACAACCCCGGCGGCAGCGGCAATGGCGGCGTCCAACTGCTGCGGCTGCGAACCGCCGGCCTGGGCCATATCGGGGCGGCCACCGCCACGACCGCCGATAATTTCCGCCAGCGGTTTTATCAACGCCCCGGCCTGCAGGCGACCGACAAGATCTTTGGTAACGCTCACCAGCAGTGCCGCCTTGCCGTCATTGGCGCTGCCCAGCACCACCACGCCCGACTGCAACTGGTCGCGCAATTTATCCGCCTGCTCGCGAATCTGCTTGCCGTCCAGGTTATCAATGCGCACCGCCAGCAGTTTCACATCGCCCACCTGCTGCACCTGACCGGCCAGATCGCTGGCGCGAGCGGCGTCGATTCGCTCCTGCAATGTCGCCACCTCCCGCTCCAGCTCTTTGTGCTGCTCCAGCAACCGCTGCAGCCGTTTCTGCACCTGACTGCGATCGCTCTTTACCAGCGCCGCAATCTCGTCCAGCTGCTGCTGTTGCTGCTGAATCGCCGCCAGCGCCCCGGCGCCGGTGGTGGCTTCGATGCGGCGCACTCCGGCAGCGATACCGCTCTCCTGAAGGATCTTGAACAAGCCGATATCACCGGTGGCAGCAGCGTGGGTACCGCCACACAATTCGCAACTGAAATCACCCATACTCACCACGCGCACCTTGTCACCGTATTTCTCGCCGAACAGGGCGGTAGCCCCGCTGCTGATGGCGGCATCGGCATCCATCACCTCGGTTTTGACACCGGCGTTTTCGCGGATGCGCCGGTTCACTTCCCGCTCCACGGTGGCAATCTCTTCGGCACTCATGGCCGAAAAATGGGTAAAGTCAAAGCGCAGCCGCTGCGGCGTAACCAGCGAGCCGGCCTGTTTTACATGATCACCGAGCACCTCGCACAACACCGCCTGCAGAATATGGGTGGCGCTGTGATTCAGGGCACAGGCGTTGCGATAATCGGCATCCACGCGCAACTCAGCGGCATCGCCACGGGCAAAACTGCCGCTGTCGATGGTGGCCACCATGGCATGCAGTCCCGGCAGCGGCTTAAGGGTATTGGTAACGGTAGCGCTGGCGTCACCGCAGCGGATAGTACCGACATCGCCGCACTGGCCGCCCGACTCACCGTAAAACGGCGTGGATGAGGTAACAATCTCCACCGTATCACCGGCGTTGGCACTCTCCACCATGGCGCCGTCCTTGATGATGGCGACGATGGTACCGAAATCCTCCAGTTTGTCGTAACCGGTAAATTCACACTGTACGCCCTGCTCCGCCAGCTGCTTATAAACGGCGGCAATCCCCTCTTCACCGGAACCTTTCCAGTTCTGACGCGCCTGCTGGCGCTGCTTTTCCATGCAGGCGTTAAAGCCGTCCTCGTCGAGGGTAAAGTTCTCTTTTTCGACAATATCGGCGGTAAGGTCGACGGGGAAACCGAAGGTATCATACAAGCGGAATACCGTCTCACCGGGGATAACGCTGCTGCCCTGTTGTTTGAGAGCCGCAATTTCCTCGTTGAGAATGCGCAGGCCGTTGCCCAGAGTCTGGATAAAACGCTCCTCCTCGTTTTTTACCACCCGCGCCACATAGTCCATCCGCTCACGCAGATCGGGATAGGCGTCCATCATCGCTTCCATAACAAAACGGGCGCTTTTGTACAGCATGGGCTGATCAAAGCCGAGCATCCTGGCATGGCGGGCAGCGCGCCGCATGATGCGACGCAACACATAGCCGCGCCCTTCATTGCTGGGCAATACGCCGTCGGCGATAAGAAACGCCGTGGCCCGGCTGTGGTCGGCGATAACACGCATGGAGACATCGTTATCCTCGTTGTCGCCGTAGGTCTTGCCGGACAGTTTTTCGATGTTGGCAATGATGCCGCGCAGCAGATCGGTATCGTAGTTACTCTTCACCCCCTGAACGATGGCGGTAATACGCTCCAGTCCCATGCCGGTATCGATGGAGGGTTTGGGCAGCGGCGTCAAAGTGCCATCGGCACTGCGCTCGTACTGCATGAACACCAGATTCCACAATTCCAGAAAACGGTCGCAGTCACACACCCCCAAAGCACAGTCGGGACCGCATTTCATCTGCTCACCCTGATCGATATGGATCTCGCTGCACGGCCCGCACGGCCCGGTATCGCCCATGGCCCAGAAATTGTCCTTCTCACCCAGACGCAGAATCCGCTCCGGGCGCACGCCGATCTCATCTTTCCAGATGGCGTAGGCTTCGTCGTCGTCCTCAAAAATGGATACCCACAAATCCTCCACCGGCAACCCCATCTCAACGGTGAGAAACTCCCAGCCGAAACGGATAGCGTCTTTTTTGAAATAGTCGCCAAACGAGAAATTGCCCAGCATCTCAAAAAAGGTGTGGTGGCGGGCGGTACGACCGACATTTTCCAGATCGTTGTGTTTGCCACCGGCGCGCACGCACTTTTGCGCACTGGTGGCGCGGCTGTAACTGCGCGTTTCCGCACCAAGAAACAGATCCTTGAACTGGTTCATACCGGCGTTGGTGAACAACAGGGTCGGATCGTTGTGGGGCACCAGCGACGATGAAGCGACGGCGGTGTGACCGTGGCGTTCAAAATATTCGATAAAGCGTCTGCGTACTTCACTGGAAGTCATCATGGTCGGGATTCTGCCTTTCTATATCGTGCAAATAATCAAGTATGGTAGCTAACGTATAACCGCGCCGCTGCAGGTAGGCGACAATGCGGCGGCGCTGGCGTTGATCGAGGTTGCCAAAATCTACGTGGGCCCAGCGGCGTTCCACCACCCGCCGCAACAGTTCCGCCTCGCTGTGGCGGGCACGGCAACGCTCCACCGCTGCGACAGCCACGGCGCCATCTACCCCCTCGCCGCGCAGCTTGTGCGCCATGGGCGCGGCGCAGGCCATACCGCGACGCAGCAACTGCTCGCAGCGACTGGCGGCATAGCGCTCATCGTCTATGTAACCGGCGACGCGACAGCGTTCCAGCGCCGCGTCAATGGCGGCGCCGCCGTAGCCCTTGCGCCGCAGGTAGGCGCGCAACGCCTGTTCACTGCGATCACGCAACGCCAGATAGCGCAGACACAGGGCAAAAGGATCGGCTTCTGCCACGGCTAGC
>JAMOOS010000218.1 GCA_027065245.1 Desulfuromonadaceae bacterium
CTGCTATGCTCATGGTCTGTTCTCCGTAGTCAGCTGGTCAGTTCATTATCGTCGCTGCTGCTCAGTACCAGGTCGTCGCGATGAATCACCGCATCGGAATATTTGTAACCGAGAATGTCAACGATCTGATTACTGCTTTTGCCCATAATTTTAAGTACTTCTGCCAGTGAGTAGTTGGTTACTCCCTTGGCGATTTCGTTGCCGTCAATATCGCACAAGCGCACGGCATCGCCGCGGTCGAAACCACCGTCTACCCCTTTTATGCCGCTGGGCAGCAGGCTGCTGCCGTGGTTGACAATGGCGTTTACAGCGCCGCCGTCAAGAAACAGCTTGCCGCGCGGCTTTTTGGTAAAGGCAATCCACTGCTTTTTGGCCGCCATGGGGGCGATATTGGGAATGAAATAGGTGCCGATATCTTCACCGGCGAAAAAACGTTGCAGATTGCCCGGCTTGGTGCCGTTGATGATAGCGGTGCCGACACCGTTCATGGTGGCGCGCTGAGCGGCACGGATTTTAGTGTACATGCCGCCGGTGCCCAACTCGTTACTGCTGATGCCGGCCATCTGTTTGATGTTGTCGTCGATCCGCTCTACTTCATGAATCAGTCTGGCGTCGGGATTGTTGCGCGGATCGCTGTCGTACAAGCCGTCCACGTCGGAAAGGATCACCAGCAGGTTGGCTTCGGCCAGGGGGGTTACCATGGCCGAAAGGTTGTCGTTGTCGCCAAAGCGGATCTCATCCACAACCACGGTGTCGTTTTCGTTGATGATGGGAACCACATCGTATTCCAGCAATGTCATCAGGGTGTTGCGGGCGTTAAGATAGCGGCGGCGGTTGGATAAATCATCACGGGTCAGCAGAATCTGCGCCACGTTGCCGCCACGGTGGCGGAAGGCGGAGCGGTAACAGCGTATCACCCTACTTTGGCCGATGGCGGCGGCAGCCTGTTTAAGGGGGATGGTTTTGGGACGGCCGACGATGCCGAGATCTTTCTTTCCGGCAGCAACAGAACCGGATGAAACGATTATCACTTCGTAGCCTAGCTCGCGCACGGCGCATATATCTTCAACCAGCTCCTCAATGCGCTGGCGATTGAGCCCTTCGGCGGTGGAGATTACAGTGCTGCCAATCTTTATTATGACCCGTTTTGCCGGGGCTATCAGAGTTTTGCGAGTTGTACGCATAATCTTAAAATCCCGATGTCGGCTGGCAACGCTGTGTCAGCGGGCAGTGACGGCGGCGCGGTGGCTGTCGAGCCGGGCGCCCACCTCCTCTATCAGTTCCGTTATGCCGTCGCCGGTGACGGCGGAAACAGTAAATACTGGATAACCGCGTTCGGCAAACAGTCGGCTTACCCGCGCTGCCATGTCGCGAACCTCGGTGATGTCGCTTTTGGTCAGCACCACCAGTTGCGGTTTTTCCAGCAGCGCCGGATCGTGGCGGCGCAGTTCGGCGTTAATGGTGTCAAAGTGCTCCAGCGGGTTGTCTTCGCTCGCAGCGGTCAAATCCACCAGGTGGAGGAAAAAGTCGGTGCGTTCTACGTGGCGCAAAAAACGGGTGCCGAGACCGTGCCCCTCGCTGGCACCAGCGATAAGGCCGGGGATATCCGCCACTACCAGCGACTTGAAGCCACCATAACGCACCACACCCAGATTGGGAACCAAGGTGGTAAACGGGTAGTCGGCCACCTT